>CANFBW010000056.1 GCA_947444925.1 Flavobacteriales bacterium
AGTACCGGAGCATAAAAGTCGATAGAGTCTTCAGGTATAGAACGCCCTTTGAGTTCAAACAATCCGCTGTCAAAGTCTAAAGTGACTGATGGCGATTTCGGACTTCCTTCTATTTTGTAAATACTCATGGGGTAGGTATTAGTGCTGCTGTGCGAATTTAGTTTTTATTCCTTGAATTTAGTGGCTTCCATCAATAATTGTGCTTTATCGATAGGTACAACGCCTACTTTTTCGCAAACGAGTCCGCCTGCTAAATTTGAAATCCATACAATTTGCGCATCGTTTAAACCTGCTGCTAGCGCCAAGGAAGCAACAGCGATGACGGTGTCGCCAGCGCCAGATACATCAGCAATGTTGCGCACTTCGGCAGGCACATGAATTTCTTGTTCTCCGCAGATTAATGCGCCTTTTTCAGAAAGGGTAATGAGTATTTTGTGAATGTCTAATTCACTTTTAAATTTTTTTGCCTGTTGCTGAAGCGTTTGCAAATGGAAAGGTTGTCCCTCTATTTTAGTGCCTTCCATAAACTCTTTTAAATTTGGTTTAAAGAGGGTAGCACCTTGGTACTTAAAGAAATTGCTTTTTTTGGGATCAACACTTACCGGTATGTTTTTGCTTTTTGCTAAGGCTATGATGCTGATGATGACTTTCTCTGTAAGCACTCCTTTGTTGTAGTCTTCGAGAATGATGACGTCAATTTTTTTGCTGTCGATCAGCTTGCTTATTTTCAACAATAACAAGTTTTCCGTCACCTGGCTGATGTTTTCGGTTGACTCTTCGTCAACACGCAACAAATGATGTGCAGCGCTGATTACTCTTGTTTTAGAAGTGGTTTTTCTTTTGTCGTCAACGATTATTCCTTCGTTCGACAGATTGCTTTCGCTCAACAGATGTTGAAAGGTTAAGCCTTTGCTGTCGTTGCCAATTACGCCGCATAGAATAGGCGTAGCGCCTAAAGCAATGATGTTTAAAGCTACGTTCGCAGCTCCACCCAAGCGATTTTCACGCTTACTAATGGCCACAATTGGCACGGGAGCCTCAGGAGAAATACGGGAAACCGAACCCCATAAGTACGCGTCAACCATAGAGTCACCAACAATTAAACAAGTTTTATTGTTGAAGGACTCAAAGGCTTTCTCTATGGAATTGTGCTTTGTGTTCAAGTTGATAGATTCAAGGTTCAAAATTAAAAGTTCAAGATTTTTGAGTTTACTGACTTTCAACTTTGAATCTTGAACTTTGAATTTTTTTATAATTTCTCTAATGCTTTTTTGATTCGGCTAACAGCTTCTACTAAAACATCGTCAGAGGTAGCGTATGACAAACGAATGCACTCAGGAGAACCGAAAGAGTCACCGCCCACGCAAGCAACCAATGCTTCGTCTAACAGGTACATCGCCAAGTCGTCACCGCTTTTCAATACTTTGTCTTTGTATTTTTTGCCGAGATAATATGATACATCAGGAAAGATGTAAAAAGCACCATCTGGAACATTTGTTTTCAAACCCGGAATTTCTTTGAGTTTCGACAACACCAAGTCTCTTCTTCTTAAAAAAGCAGCCTTCATTTCGTGCGTCAAGTTGATGCCCTCGTTAACAGCAGCGATAGTTGCCTTTTGGGCAATTGTATTGGCACCTGAAGTAATTTGTCCTTGCAATTTGTCGCAAGCCTTAGCCAACCAAAGTGGAGCGCCCATATAGCCGATTCTCCAGCCAGTCATCGCAAATCCTTTGGCAACGCCGTTAATGGTAATTACTCTTTCTTTGATAAAGTCGAAAGATGCGATGCTCGCCGTGCGCTCGTTGGTGAAATTGATGTACTCGTAAATTTCGTCAGCCAATACATACAGTTCATCGTGTTTAATGATTTCTCTTGCCAAAGCTTCGAGTTCAGCTGAAGAATATACAGATCCAGAAGGATTGCACGGCGAAGAATATACGATTAATCTTGTTTTAGGTGTAATGGCTGCTGACAATTGTGCAGGCGTAATTTTGAAATCATTTTCAACACCTGCTTTTACTTCGACAGGAATACCGCCGGCCAATTTCACTAAGTCGGCATAGCTTACCCAGTAAGGAGCAGGAAGGATTACTTCGTCTCCCGGATCAATGATAGAAAGGATAACGTTAGCGATCGATTGTTTAGCGCCCGTAGAAACTACAATTTGGTTGGGTGCGTATTCTATGTTGTTTTCTCTTTTGAATTTGTTTGAAATTGCCTGCAACAAGTCTGCGTAACCTGCAACTGGTGGGTATTTGCTGAAATTGTCATCAATCGCTTTTTTTGCAGCATTCTTAACGAGGTCAGGGGTGTTGAAATCGGGTTCGCCGATACTCAAGCTGATGATGTCTAATCCTTGGGCTTTCAGTTCTCTACTTTTTGCTGTCATAGCAATAGTGGCAGACTCTACAAGGCTTTGTACTCTTTGAGAAATGTGCGTCATTGTTTTGCGGTTTAAATTTAAGTGCAACAAAAGTAAGTAAATTTTACTTTTCCACGCTAAATTTTGTGAACGGCTATTTTTAGGTGATTTAAATGACCTGGCATTTTTAAAAGACGAAATATACTTTACCTTTGACGCAGCCCACTGCGATGAAGAAATTTGTAGAAAACATTAGGAATCGACACGATCGCTTGTACAAAGCTTTCTTGTTTTTAGCAAGCATTGCTTTTATCGTTTTTTTGCTGCCCAGAGAAGTTTCATTTAAATATGAGTTTCAAAAAAATAAAGCTTGGCATTACGACAATCTTTATGCTCCATTTGATGTGCCTATATTAAGAAACGGCTCTGACATACAATCTGAAAAAGCCAATATAGAAGCACATAAAACACTGTATTTTAAATACAATGATGCTAAAGCACAACAGCAAATAACTCTATTTGATCAGCTTTTGGAGCGTGCATTGAAGGATGAAAATCCAGAGCCATCGTCTGCGCGCAACAAAGAATTGTACGTTGAAAAAATGACGGTATTGAAAAAACATTATTTTGATCTTGGATCAGAAGTGTTGCGCAATATTTATAAAAAGGGACTGGTTGAGTTGTCTGACGAATTGGATAAACTCAATGATAGTTCCGCTTTTTATGTGATCAAAAATAATGTTGTTGCGTCGGCTTTTTACAAAGAAGATGTTTTTACCTTGAAGTCGGCTTTTCAATTTTCGGAAAATTCCTTACAATCCTATTTTGCAGAAAGCGAATTGCTACTTCCAGTGATTGAACTTGTATTGCAAAAAGATGCAGCCAATATTGTATATGACGCTACAAAAACGCAAATGATTTTAAACAACGACGTGTCTAAGCTAGAAGTAGAAGCTATTGGCATTATTTCCGAAGGTCAAAGCATCATCAAAAGGGGTGATATTGTTGATCAGCAAAAGCTTTCAATGCTTACTTCTTATAAGGTGAAATACGAAGAGCAAACCCTTGAAACCAATAAGAAATGGATGGTGATGCTTGCTCAAATATTGCTCATTTCCATTGTCATTGGAAGTTATTCAGTGTTTTTGTTTTTATTTCGTCCCGAAATTTTCAATAACAACCGCCATCTTGTTTTTCTTTTACTGCTGATGGTTCTTTTTGTTTTGGCTACTTCCGTTATTTTGCACTTCGATAGACTGAATGTTTATTTGATCCCTTTTTGTTTGATTCCCATTGTTATTCGTTCTTTTTTCGACACACGCACCGCTTTTTTTGCCCACATCATCACCATGATGATTATTGGTTTTATGGTTTCCGACAGTTTTAATTTTGTGTTTTCTCAATTTATCTCTGGCATTGTAGCGATTTTTGGTTTTGTGAACTATCGAAAAAGAGCACAGCTTTTCATCACATCGGGCCTGATCTTTTTAACCTACAGTGCTATATTTTTTGCCATAGCCCTATTGCAAGAAGGAGATGTTAGTGTGCTCAGCGGAAGAGATTTTATGTGGTTCGCCATAAGTGCAGCCTTTACGATGTTTGCCTTTCCAATGATTTATGCTTTTGAGAAATTGTTTGGATTGATTTCTGATATTACCTTGCTAGAGTTGGCCGATACCAACAATACCTTGTTGCGTGAACTTTCATTAAAGGCGCCAGGCACTTTTCAACATTCTTTGCAAGTTGCCAATTTGGCTGAAGCGGCAATTTTTAAAGTAGGTGGAAATGCTTTGTTGATTCGAACAGCTGCCATGTATCATGATATTGGAAAAATGGAGCGTCCAATGTACTTCATCGAAAACCAAGCGACAGGTGTAAATCCTCACCACGAATTGTCAACTGAGGAAAGTGCACGCATTATCATTCAGCATGTTATTCAAGGAATTGAGATTGCAAAAAAACACCGACTTCCAGAGCAGATTATCGATTTCATTAGAACGCACCATGGTACCACCCGTGCTGAATTTTTTTACAGAAAAGCAAAGGAAGAATTTCCAGATGAAACGCCAGATGAACATTTGTATACGTATCCAGGCCCCATTCCTTTCTCCAAAGAATCGGCCGTATTGATGATGGCTGATTCAGTGGAAGCAGCTTCTCGTGCATTAAAGGAGGTGAATTCTGAAAAAATAGAACAATTGGTCGATCGCGTGATCAACAAGCAAATTGAAGAACAGCAGTTTGTTAACGCTGATATTACCTTGAAAGAAATTTCTCAAATTAAAAAGATTTTGAAAAAGATGTTGATGAACATTTACCATGTTCGCATCGAATATCCAAACGCATAAAGTGTTGTTTTTCAGTGGGTGTGTAGAGAATTACTCAGACATATAATAACTGTTAATTTTCTTTTTTTTCTTTTTTCTGAGGCTTATTATGTTTCCTTTTATACTAGCTAATTTTTTTTGCTATGCTAAGGAATGTAAGAATATTGCTTGCTGATGATGACAGAGATGATCAGTTTGTTTTTTTTAAAGTAGTGCTTGAAAATGCGCTAGCATGTGAGGTGGTGTCTGTATACGATGGTGAAGAATTGATGCGCTATTTATTGAATAATGTCGATGATTTACCCGACATCATTTTTTTAGATTTAAATATGCCTTTGAAAAAAGGAGAGGATTGCCTTTTAGAGATCAAATCGCATAAAGATTATTCAAAATTGCCAGTGGTGGTATATTCAACTTCTTTCAATAAAGACATTGTGCCTTTTTTGCAAAAAAATGGAGCCTATTATTGTTTGCAAAAGCAAAGTGAAGGTGGTGATTTGGCAAAATACTTAAGGTTATTGTTAGAGAATTTGCTTCTTGGCCAAGATGGGGAATTAAAAGAACTTCCATTTGTGTTGGGTAAAAACAACCCATTTAAATATTGATAGTTTGCAAAAAAAAAAGAATTGAAAGCAGTGAAAGAAATACAAAAAAAATCTTTTCCTTTCGTTGCTATTGGGGGGTCTGCAGGTGGCTTTGAGGCACTAAGTCAACTGCTGTCACATCTGCCTGCCAATAGTGGGATGGCCTTTATTTATGTTCAGCATTTAAGTCCTGATTACAAAAGTGAGTTGGCAAGTTTGTTGTCGCGATCAACAAGTATGAAGGTGTTGGAGGCTGAGGATGATATGGAAATGTTGCCAAATCATTTGGTTGTCATCCCTCCGAATACTGAAATGTTTGTGCTAGATGGTAAGGTCAAATTGTTGAAGCGTAATATAAACACAAAAAAACATTTTCCGATTGACGTTTTTTTTACCTCAATCGCCGAAGTACACAAGAAGTATGTGATAGGAATATTGTTGTCTGGAACAGGAAGCGATGGGGCTCTTGGAATGCTAAAAATTAAACGTGAGGGAGGTTTAACAATGGCGCAAGATTATTCAGCAGTTTTCAGTAGTATGCCAGATGCTGCTATTGCTGAGGGTGCAATTGATTTTGTTCTGTCTCCTGTTGAAATGGCAACGTCGTTGGTTCGTTTGAGCAAAAGTCGGCAAATGAAAAAGGATTTATTGAAGCTGAGTCACGAACAAGAATTTGAAAATTCAAATCCTGAGTTTAAAGTGATTTTGCAAATTCTTTACAAAAAAAAAGGGATTGATTTTAGTCATTACAAAATGAATACCATACGCCGCCGAATTATCCGCCGTATGCAAATAAAAAATCTGTCCCATTTAAAATCATATGCGGAGATCTTGGCAAAGAATTCAGATGAGCTCGAAATTTTATCGCAGGACTTGTTAATTAATGTAAGTTTCTTTTTCAGAGAGCCCGACACTTTTTCTTTTTTAAAAAACACCTTGTTTCCAAAAATCATTAAAGATAAGTCTGAGGGTGATAAAATTCGAATTTGGGTTCCTGCATGTGCTACAGGCGAGGAAGTTTATTCGATTGCCATCACCATGTTGGAAGTGATGGCGCGAAAAAACAAAACAATTCCTTTGCAAATATTCGCAAGTGATTTAAGTGCTCATGTTGTTCGTGCTGCGCGCTTAGGTGATTATTCAGAAGAGGATGTGAAATTGTTGACACCTCAAATTAAAGCGCGATATTTTGAAAAACACAAGGACCGTTATCGCGTTGGAAAAAAATTGCGGGAGGTCTGTGTTTTTGCGCACCACAACATTTTGTCGGATCCATCTTTTTCACATATTGACTTTATTAGTTGCTGTAATTTACTGATCTATTTAGACGCAGTGGCGCAGCGCAGAGTGATTTCAACTTTTCATTATGCTTTGGAAGAAAATGGATTTCTAATGTTGAGTAAATCTGAGAGTGTTGGTGACGCAAGCACCCTTTTTTCACCTATTCACAAGAAATTTAGACTGTATATTCGCAAGAAAAACTTTGAAATTTCTACGCTTCCAAGTTTGATTCCTCGTTTCTCTCAAAGTACTTTATTTGACAGGAAGTCCAATAAAGTATTGCCAAGTAGGCTCAGTTTTTTTAGTAATGTACACAAAGGTCAGCAACTCAATATTGTTGGGCAATCCGTAGATGACTTGCTTTTGTCGCACTATGTACCTGCCTGTGTTTTGATTAATTACACCAATGATATTATAGAATTTCGTGGGGCAAGTGAAAATTTTTTAAGACATGCTTCGGGCAAAGCTTCGTTTAATATTGTAAAAATGTCTCGCCCTGAGTATTTTTTAGAATTAAGAGTAGCAATTCTCTTGGCGAAAAAGACGCAACAAAAAGTGTTGAAGGCAAATCTTGAGTTAAAAGGTGAGCAAGGACTTAAGTTTTTTAACTTGGAAGTAGTGCCTTTAAATATAGAAGGTGAAGAGCCCTTATTGCTTGTTGTTTTTGGAAAAATAAACGATGTGCAAGTGGATGAAAACACATTTACGGCAGCTAAAAAAGGCAGGGGGAGTGCTGGTGAGAAAACTACTGAGACTCGTTCAGAATTAATGCAATTGCGCGCTGCAACGCTCACAATGTCTCATGAACATGAACTTACAGTTGCTGAATTGCAAAGTGCCAATGAAGAAGTGGTGTCGAATAACGAAGAACTGCGTACTTTGAATGAAGAGCTCGAAACATCAAAAGAAGAAATTGAATCAGCCAATGAGGAATTGTTGGCCAACAATCAAAAATTGCATTTGAAGAACAATAAAATTGAAGAATTGAATCGCTATTCAGAAGCAATTATTGTGACGATGCACAATCCTATGGTGGTGCTTGATAAAGACCTGCGCATTCGAAACATCAACAAACCATTTTGTGATCAGTTTAACATTGAAAAAGAAAATGCCCTTGGCGAGAAGTTTTATGAGGTAAACCACAAGCAATGGAAAATTCTTGAGTTGCGCCGATTTTTGGAAGATATTATTCCAAAAAATATTTACCTCCACAATATGGAGATCACACATCGCTTTGATACCCTTGGTGAAAAAACAATATTGGTCAATGCGCGTCGGGTGCAACTGAAAAACAGGAGGAGAAATTTGATTTTGTTAATACTCGAAGACGTCAGCGAACGGGCTTCGATGCTAAAGAAAGAAAAACTATTAATTGAGAATTTACAGCGCGCCAATGTGGATTTGGAGCATTTGAATACAGAACTGACTTCGTTTAGCTATGCGTCGAGTCATGATTTGCAAGAGCCTTTGAGAAAAATAAGAACTTTCGCAGCGTATATTCTGAAAGAAGAAGAGCAGCGATTGTCTGACAGTGGAAAAGATTATTTCCGCAGAATGCAGAATTCAGTTAACCATATGCAAACCTTGGTAGAAGATCTTTTGTCGTACTCGCAAACGAGTTTGAGTGAGCGTAAGTTTGAAACTATTGATTTGAGTTTGCTGATTGAAGAGGTAAAGGCAGAATTGGTCGATCAGATAGCGGAGAAGAAAGCCACGATATCGTCAAAAGGCCTTTGCAAAATAAAGGTGATACGTTTTCAGTTTCGGCAGTTGATGAGCAATTTGATAGGAAATGCATTGAAGTTTGCTAGTCCGGATAGGTTGGCGCACATTACGATTGAATGTAAAAAAGTGAAAGGGAGTGATGTTTTGCAGCTTAATTTGGATGCAAAGCATAAATATTGTCAAATTTCTGTATGCGACAATGGTATTGGCTTTGACGCTAAATACAAAAGCAGGATATTTGATATATTTGAGCGTTTGCATAGTAAAGAACATTACAAAGGAACGGGTATAGGCCTGGCAATATGCAAGAAAATCGTTAAAAATCATGGCGGATTAATCACAGCAGATGGTGAGTTGAACAAGGGCGCTTGTTTTATTGTTTATTTGCCACTTTAATTCGTTTAGTCGACTTTTATTCTGGTGCTAAAAACGCTGTTTTTTTCGCTAATACTGACAATGTAAATGCCAGGACTAAGGTGTTCCATTGGAATCGCTGTTAGCGTTTTTCCGATATACACATTTTTACCATTGAGGTCAGTAATACTGATAGCGCTAGCATTTTCAAAGTTACTGCACTGCAGTATATGATTGTTCATCCATACCCGCGGTGAAGGAGCAGTGTCAATATTTGTAGTTGAAGTGTTATTGGCGCAGGTGCTTGATGGTGCTGTACCGTTGAAACCAGTTTGTGCCGCAGGAGTTATTGACAGTGCTAATTTTCCACTTTGTGTGCTGGCATTGGCGGGATCGTAGTCGACCAAATTGCCATTGAAGGTCCAGTTGGCCTTGCTCCATCGTGCTGTGTTAAAGGAGGAGAAATCATCTGTCCACGCTAAAGTAAAGTCGCTGCCATTGTCTCCTGTTCCTTTGGTGTAGGTAGAGTACGACAATGATTCTACAAACTGATGCAGTGGTAAACTATTGACGTCAAAAGCACCTACCCAAGGGATAGAATTTGAAATCCAGGTATTGAAGCGGTACGACATAGGTTTGTAGCAGCTGTCGACCTGTGCGTTTTTGTTGGTTTTGCGCACTTGTACACCGTCGAGATACCACGCAATATAGTCGGGAGTCCATTCCAGGCTATACGTATGAAAATCATCGGCCAGGGAAGTGCTGCTTTTGTGCACTGCTTCACTATTGATGGTAGCTCCTGCTGTACCTGTAATGATGTTTGATTGAAAACTCAAAGCATTATTTTTGCCAAATATTTCAATGTCGATTTCTTCCCATCCTGCACCTTGAACCTCAGATCCATTCTTGTACAAAAAGAAGGTTGATAGCACGCCGCTAGCATTAGAAGCTTGCATGCACATTTCAAACTTGCCATACAGCACACTTGAGTTGGAGTAAATTTCAGCGCCCTTGTAAATATTGCCAGCATGTATTTGTATGGACAAAGTTACTAGAATAAATAATGATAGATTTTTCATCGTTTTAGTATTTGGGGACAATGTAGGTGCCCTATGGAAATTAGGTAAAAAGAATTGAGGAAGCAAAAGCTGCAAAAAAAGAAGGCTAACTGCGCGAAGCGTAAAATCCTGCAACCCAAATTACAAGTAATCCAATAGAGATGCCCGTCCAAAAAGTGTTGTATGCATTTTGAAAAGAAAGAATCACCGCTTTTTGCGTATCGTTTTCGAGGTATAAAATCGTGGTTATTTCTCCCGCCCCAAAGGAGTTGTTCTCGTCGGAAATATACAGTTTTTGCTTGCTGTTTTTTGGTGTGAATTCGATTAAGGAAATGTAGCGGTCGCTTTGTATGTCATAGAAATTTCCTTTGCACAGGCCTTGTGCACTTTCGCCGTTGATAAAGGGCGCTAGCGTTGCAATGGGAGGCGCGAGCACAAGCAGTACTGTTCCAATGACAAATCGGGCAGTGGTAAAAAGCTTGAAATCGTGGTCGTAGCCGGGGAACAGTAATTTATTAAAAGCAGAAGAGTGTGTATTAGAACTGTTTTCTGCCGAAGTCATAATTTGGTTCTTTTTTTTGTTGAAGAAGAAATTCATCGGGTGCGCTGCTTTAGCCAGATATTTATTTTGTGGCAAGCATAGGCAGATCCAGCGCCTACGATGGCGCCCACGAGCACATCGCTTGGGTAATGCACGCCAAGATGCATGCGCGAATAGCCCACGGCACTAGCCCAGGCAAAGGAAGGAGCAATTACGTACCATTGCGGAAATGCAATTGAAAGCGATGTAGCAATGGAGAAAGCGTCACTTGTATGTCCGGAGGGAAAAGAGGGACTTCCACCTGCAGTCATTTTTTGAATGTCGGGATAGGTATAAAAAGGGCGTTCTCTGCGGATGCTGTATTTTAAAGCGGTGGAGATTCCGCCTGCAACCAATATAGACGCACCTATGTACAAACCTTTTCTTGTTAGCAAAGAATCTTTTTTCAGCAGGCCGATTCCAGTGATTAATATTGGTGTGCTGATGGTTACTGGGGTGACGGAGTTGGTGATAAACAAAAAACTATTGTCGAGATTTGTATTTCTATCAACATTGATCTTTCGCAATAAGTCAATGTCAATGTTTTGCGCAAATGAACTGCAACTCAAAGAAAAAGTAAGTAGTATAAGTAATAAGTGTTTCATATTTTTTTTTATGATTTCTATGGAGGCAACTAAGCTACGAAATACCTTTTATCTAAAGTAATTTCAAAGTTTACACAAAGATAACATGAAATATTGCGTTGTAGCGCTTAATGAATGTAGCTTAGCGGTTGTTTTATTTAAAAATGTATGAGTAAAAAAGCACCTGTTATCAATAGAGAAGTAAGTTGGCTTTCGTTCAACGAGAGAGTGTTGCAGGAGGCTGCGGATATTAAGAACCCTGTTGTGGAACGTTTGCGTTTTTTGGGAATTTTCTCCAACAATATGGATGAATTCTTCAGGGTTCGTGTTGGGTCCTTGTTTAGAAAAATCCAAACGATTCAGGATAAGAAAGACAAGTTGCTGTTGGCTCAAATTCAAAAAACGGTAGTTCGATTGCAATTGTCGGCCGAAAAATCACTCAACGATTTGAAGAAGCAATTGGAAAAAGACAATGTTTATTTTATCGATAATAGCAAGCTGAACAAAGAGCAAGAGGTATTTGTGAAAAATTATTTCACTCAAAAAGTTCGTCCGCTCTTGTTTCCCATTATGATACAGTCGGCGCCTAAGTTTCCTGACTTACATGATGACGCATTGTACCTTGCGATAGTGCTTCGCGATTCAAAAGAAAAAGAAGACGATGAATATGCGCTGATTGAAATACCAGATTCATTGCCGCGTTTTGTTGTTTTGCCTCAAAGTGGAGAGAAGAAATTTGTACTTTTTATAGACGATGTGATTCGTCACAATTTAAAAGACATATTTACTCTTTTTGAAAATTTCAATGTTTTTAAAGCATATTCCATTAAAGTGACGCGCGATGCCGAGTTGGATATTGCTGCCGACGTCTCTAAAAGCTTGTCAGAGTTATTGTCTATTAGCGTTAAACAACGAGTTAAAGGTGCTCCAGTGCGTTTGGTCTATGATTTAAAAATCCCCGACAAGCTCTTGCATTTCATTCTCAAAAAATCAAAAATAACAGAAACCGAAATTTTGATACCCGCTGGGCGCTACCACAATTCTCGAGACTTTATGAAGTTTCCTTCATTTGATATTGCGTCGCACGAGTATTCGTTACAAACACCCCTAGAGCATCCTGATTTGAAATCGGGAATTAGCATGTTTAAAGCATTGAAGCAGAAGGATGTGCTTTTGCAATATCCTTATCATTCATTTACACATGTGCTGGACTTTTTGCGTGATGCAGCAATTGATCCTCAGGTACGTACTATTCGGATGACCATTTACCGCCTGGCCAAAGAATCGGCCATTATCAATGCATTGATAAATGCAGCCCACAATGGCAAAAAGGTAACTGTATTGATGGAGATTCAGGCGCGCTTTGATGAAGCAGCCAATATTGGATATGCCAAAACATTGCAAGATGCTGGGGTAAATGTTGTGCTTGGATTAAAAAATTTGAAAGTTCATAGTAAGTTGATTTTGATTTCACGCCGCGAGCGAAACCGTACTGTGCGCTATGCCAGCGTTGGAACTGGTAATTTTAATAAAGACACAGCCAAGGTTTTTTCTGATGTTTCACTCTTTACTGCCGACAAAAGAATTACTGTTGATTTGCAAAATATCTTCAAGTTTTTTGAAGATGTGTACAAGCCATACAAATACAAACACATTATTCTGTCGCCCTTCAATACCCGCAAAAAAATCAACGCATTTATCAACAGAGAAATTCGAAATGCAAAGTTGGGCAAGCGTGCTGAAATGTATTTAAAAATGAACAGCTTGAACGATGAGGGCATGGTGAAAAAGATTTATGCTGCAGCTGAAGCGGGAGTGAAAGTGCGCTTGATGGTGCGTGGTATTTGCAGTGTGGCGCAAGGAATGATTGGCTTGAATGAAAATTTGCAGGTGCGCAGTATTGTTGGTAGGTACTTGGAGCATTCGCGCATTTTTTCTTTTCACAATGCCGGACATCCGCAGTATTTCATTTCGTCGGCCGATTTCTTAACGCGTAATCTCGACAATAGAATAGAGGTTACTTGTCCGATTTACGACAGCAAAATTAAAAATGAACTGAAAGAGTTTATGGAAATGCAATGGCTCGACAATGTGAAGGCGCGTGTGCTTGATCAGCAGCTCAGCAATTCTTACCTCAGCAATTCTAAAATTAAAAAAATTGAAGTGCATGTTGATTATTACAATTATCTTCGACAGCAAAAATAACAAGGAATGAAGATTCTGAAATTTGCCGCAATTGATATAGGTTCTAACGCTATTAGACTCATTATTTATCACGTTGTAGAAGATGTGAGAGGAGTCGTGTTCAATAAAAATGAGTCGTATAGAGTTCCTTTGCGTCTTGGACAGGAATCCTTTGATCACCAGTATATTTCTAAAAATACCACGGGGAAGCTTGTTGATTGCATGATTGCATTTGAAAAATTAATGAAGGTGCACGAAGTGATGGACTATCGTGCTTGTGCGACTTCGGCCATGCGTGATGCAAAAAACAACGCGGAAATTGTAGCGCAAGTATTAGAAAAAAGCACGATAAGAATTGAAATCATCAGTGGGCAAGTGGAAGCCGATTACATTTATGCCAATCATCTTTTTCAATCCTTGGCCATTGACAAGGCCTTTTTGTATGCTGATGTTGGCGGAGGAAGCACAGAACTTACGCTCTTTCACCACAACATAGCAGAGGCTTCTGCTTCGTTTAAAATTGGAACCATTCGCCTTTTGAACGACAATGTGCACGAAGATACTTGGGAGGAAATGAAGAAGTGGTTGAAAGAAACTTGTAAGGGCAAAAAAGATTTAGAAATTATTGGTTCCGGCGGAAATATCAATCAGTTGAGCAAGCTCGCTGCTTCTAAAAAAAAATCAGAACTTTCTTTTGACGTGGTTAAAGATTTGTACCAAGACATTAAAAAACTGAGTTACGAAGAGCGCATCAGCGACATGGGGCTCAAGCCCGATCGCGCCGATGTGATTGTGCCCGCAGCAGAAATATTTTTAAACATCATGCGCTGGTCAGATGCTGAATTGATTAACGTTCCCAAAACCGGCATGGGTGATGGCATTATTCGAAAGCTTTATCAAGAGTATAAAGCGAAGTGATTTTTAATGTTTCCCTACTTTGTTTTTTGCATGCTTAATTTGTAACTATTTAGCAGCAATATTTGTTATAGTATAAGACAGGTGGGGTAAAAGCCTGTTCTACACTATTATGAATAAGGGAATATTTCTATCAACTATATTTATTTTTGCAACGTTTTTTGTTGGTGCTCAGTGTTCTGTAGTTCCAGTAAAGGAAGCGGTGCGCAATGGTACTTTTGAAGCGGGCTACTTGGGTGGAACAGTGTTTACCTCAAATGCGTCGGTGTCCAAACACCATCCTGCCACAGGAACAGGGGGGTTATTGGATTTTTCTTCGTCATTGTCTTACGCAGGTATGTATTCGCCAACTGGCACTTGTAAATATTCCATAGACAATCAATATGGCGTAGGTCGCGCCGAGAATCCAAGTTGTGATCCTGGAGGAGGCGGTAAAAAAAATACAATTTACGGGCAGTATGGCGGAGGTACATATGCTGAGAATACTTACAGAGACCACACCATGGGCACCGATCAAGGCTTTTCTTTGTTTATTGATTTTAACGACCCTTCTGACAATGTGGTAGGCTTATGGAAAAAAACCTGGGCGCAAACTGTCAACGTGTATCCGTCGCAGATGTACTATTTTTCAGCTTGGTTCACGCAATATCGTCCGCAAAGTACTACGCCAACACTGCGCTTTCGCGTGGAGTTTTTGAATGCTGGCGGAGGCATAATTAGTTCTACAGTAGTTGGAAGCGCTGCACCAACTCAGGGATGGATTTTTGATCAGTTTTTAGGAAATATTGCTTCTCCTGCATCTGCAGTAAAGGCCAATTTATATATTGAGGCTGATCCTACTGGGCAGTCGGCACAAGATGATATCATTATCGACGATATTTCGTTCATCAACTCCTGTCAAAACATTGTGGCACAAAATGCCTACAGTGTGAAGTTCGCAAAGGATTCTGTTAACCTTTGTGTTGAAGGTGGTGCTTATGTTGCACAAGTCTTAAAAACAACCGGAGGTAACTTAACGGCTACCGGCAAAACGATCACATGGTACAAGGGGGCAAGTTCTCCTCAAACCGAAATTACTGCCTGGGCAAATCAAGTCAATCCAAGCATTACTGCTGCTGACGAGTACCGTGTTTGTGTGCACGACATTGCCAATGGTTGCGATGTCAGTGCAACCATTATTGCTTATGAAAAGGTAGCAGTGACTTTGAGCGATGTAACGCTGTGTTCCCCATCTACCGCGCTCTATGATGCTGGATATGCGTTCCCGAACGGAGCAATGACCATCGCATGGTCTGGCGCGTCAGGCGCTGGTTCAGCAAAAACATATACGGCAACTAAGGCAGGTCTTCACACGATGACCATTACGCCAACCGTTGGTCATCCAGGTTGTTCGTTGACCAAAACGTTTAATGTTATTTCGAATATGCCTGTTGCACCCACTAATTTGGATTATTGCGATGGAGGAGGAACTGCTACTGCGCTGATAGTTGGCGATTCAAAGTCTTACAAATGGTCGACTTCGGCTACTATGACTCCTTTAATAGGGACTGGGGTTTCGGTAGCATGGACTCCAACGGGAGGAACTACTGGTGATCAAACCTTGTATATTCAAAATGCAGCCACAACTCCATTGGGAACAGGTGGTCCAGCAAGTACTTTTAGTGGATATGTTGTTGGTGGAAACGCTATTTCTTTTACAACCACAGCTTCAACAGTGCTCAATTCTTTTGATGTTCGCTGCCCTGCGTGGGGTGGTGCTTGCACTGGCATAGGCGCTGGTACAGCACCTATAACGGTTACCATTTCAGGCAGTGCTTCTGCTACTTATACTCAAGCGATCACTTGCGCAGCGCTTACCACGGTGACACCTAATTTCGCTTTGCCTCCGGGGACCTATACTATGTCTATTGGTGCTCAGTTAGAGTTTGCAAGAGGCGGTACTACCACGATTGGTGCAGGTGTTGTCACGCTCATCAATGGAGCGCAGCCTAAGACTGCAAGTTTGAAATTTAGCTCTGCTTCTGCCTGTGACCCAATTCCGGTGACTGTTAAAGCAAAGTCTTGTTGTACTGCGCCTACCGATAATCCTGATATTGATTTAACAAGCAGTGTACTCAGTGTTTGCGCGCCAAATAAAGCAACTATTGTTTCAAAAACACTGACCAATGGCCTTGATTACAAGTGGCAAGTGAGCCACGATGGCGGCACAAACTGGGCGGATTCTGCAGGAACAACAAGTATTGTCGCAGGCGGAAAAGTAACTTTAGCAAATGTGTCCGCCAGTGGGTCGTACCGCTTGGTGGTAGCATTGACGGGTAATTTAGCCAAGTCGTGCGTGAAAACATCAACTGCCGCAGTTGTGGTGATAAAGCCAAAACCAAGTGTGCCAACAGTAACAATGAGTCCCAATAAAACAACTTTTTGTGCTGTCGAAGCGCATACCTTAACCGCGGCGAGCACCGTTACTGGAGGAACCTCCATTTATACTTGGAAACTTGATGCGATTGGAACTGGTGCAACAAAAAGTGGGTTGACCACGGTAGGCACGCACAATTATAGAGTGGTGGCGTCGCTCAATGGTTGTTCTGATTCTGCTTCGAAGGCAATTACGGTAATTGCGCTTCCCGATTCAACAATAGCGCAAGCGGGACCTTTTTGTGCAAGCGGTGCTCCCTTTGTGATGAGTGCTGCTTCGCCTGGTGGAGCGTGGAAGGTGGATGCTACCGCAATGGCGACCAGCAGTTTTGATCCTAAATTGTACAGCGTGGGATCACACTTGATTCACTACAATGTCAGCTCTGGTGGTTGTAGTTCACACGATACAATAACGGTAGTGATCAATCCGCAAATGATTGCAAATATTACAACCAGTGATACTGCTTTATGCAAAGGTACAGTGTCTGCCCAAATAAAATTGAGTACCAATACTTCAAGCGGAGGGACCTGGGTTTCAACGCCAACCTTAGGTTTGGTGACCAATACAGGAATGTTTAATGCAGCACTTTCAGGAACTGGTGTTTTTAAAGTGTACTATGCAAAGGCGGGCTTCAATGTTGGCTGCAGTGCTGCCGACAGTGTGAAAATAACGGTTTCAAAAAGTGATACAGCGAAAATCACCACAGCACAAGGTTATTGCCAAGGTCAGGGCAGTGTTTTGTTGCAAAAAGAATTGGTGTCTGACGCAGGAACATGGAGTGGAACCGGAATTACCAATGCAGCCACCGGTGCTTTTAATGCTGGTTTGGGTTCAGGAAATTACTTGATTTCTTATACTACGTCAGGCGCTTGTTCTGCCAAAGATACCGCAACGGTAAAAGTTTATGGCCAGTTGATTTCAAATATTGTGACCGCCGATACTACGCTGTGTAAAAATGCAGCGCCAACGCAAATCAGA
>CANFBW010000057.1 GCA_947444925.1 Flavobacteriales bacterium
AAGACAACAACCCGCAAATCCCCGTGTGGAACGGCACCTTTGGCGATAGATTGGCTTCGGCCGGAACCTACTACTGGGTGGTTCGATACACCGATTCATCAAATGCCACCTACGAACAAACGGGCTATGTTACTTTGTTGGGAGACTAATCACTTTCGCGCTTTATCTCCTTTCGCTCAAAGGTTTAATGTGTGGTTTTAAATAAATTGGCTATCATTGGCGAATGATATATATATATACGACTATTCCCTATGAGATTCGAGGAATTTAATTTGGACGAAAAATTACTGGAAGCATTGAGCTACATGGGCTTTGAAAACGCATCTCCCATTCAAGAACAAGCCATCCCACAAATACTGGCAGGCCGCGATTTGATCGCCTGCGCGCAAACCGGAACCGGAAAAACAGCAGCCTTCATCTTGCCGGTGCTGCACAAACTGACACAAAAAAAATCAAAAGGCATAAACACTCTTGTGCTATGCCCTACCCGCGAATTGGCTATTCAAATTGAGCAGCAAATTCAAGGTTTTGCTTATTTTACTGGAGCCAGCTCCATCGCTATTTACGGTGGTGACGATGGCAAAAGCTGGAACGATCAAAAAGCATCGCTCAGCGAAGGCATTGACATTGTGGTGGCTACACCCGGAAAACTAATCGCCCATCTCAATATGGGCTATGTAAACTTCAACGACATTCAGCATTTGATCTTAGATGAAGCCGACAGAATGCTCGATATGGGTTTCGTTAACGATATCTTGCGCATCATTTCAGGAATGCCAAAAACCAAACAATCTCTGTTTTTCAGCGCTACCATGCAGCCTAAAATCAGAGAGTTTTCCAATAAAATATTGAACGATCCTTTTCAAATCAGCATCTCTATTTCTAAGCCTGCTGAAGGCGTGATTCAGGAAGCATATTTGACTTACGACAATCAAAAAACACCGCTCATTCACAGCTTGATTCAAGGCAAAGATCATTTTGAAAGCATCATTGTTTTCAGTTCGACCAAACTTAAAGTGTTTGATATTGTGAACGCACTGAAAAGAAAAGGGCATTCAGTGCACGGTATTTCTTCGGACCTTGAACAAAAGGAAAGAGAAAATGTATTGGCGCAATTTCGTGCCAAGCGCGTGCGCATTATCGTTGCCACCGATGTATTGAGCAGAGGTATCGATATCAAAGACATTAATTTGGTCATCAATTACGATGTACCTAACGAAGCGCAAGACTACGTGCACCGCGTAGGAAGAACGGCTAGAGCCAACACTACAGGCGTTGCCATTACGCTCATCAATGCCGATGACATGTATAAGTTTCACCGTATTGAACAATTAATAGAGCGCGAATTGCCCAAACTACCTTTGCCTGCTGAGTTGGGCGCGGGTCCGGAATGGGACACGCGACCGCGCAAGAAAGAGGCCTTTGCTGGAAAGAGACCTTTCAAAAGGAGATAAACAAATTGAACAACAAAAGCCCTGCATTGCAAATGCAGGGCTTTTGTTTTATTGAACCTTTTAAGTAGTCTAGTTGACAAAAGATACAATCTACTTGTTCAATTCGGCATACCTACGCAGCGCAGTCCAAAAAACCAATAGAAAAATCCGGAAAACATATCGTCAAAGCAGCAATGCAAATAGCAAAAACAAAAGCAGCTGTCAATAAAACGACACTGCATACAGCAATTGGAAATAGGGCTGATTAAAACTAAAGCTATTGCTTTCTGTAAACGAAACACGCACCCCTACGTCCATCAAATACGAATAGCGAAAAAGGTTGATATCACCTCGAAGCTCCGTCCCAAAAGACTGCAAACGAGCTGGTGCGCCAAAGGTATTGGTGATTGCCGCAACATCATAGTGAAAACCCATTCTGATTCTTTGCAAGTAGGCAATTGCTCCCATTTTTAAATCGGGATAACACAAGGGAAAATTGTAATCAACTTTCGCCGAAGCTATAGATCCATAGGTATATTTTTGCGCACTATTTACATAACCACGCGGAAGATCTACATTGTTTGCAGGCGTTAACCCAACGGCTGTTGATACCTGTGTTTCTAATTTAATTTGCACCCCATGGTGCTTTAACAATCCCGGCACATATACCGTAGCTAAAGCGTAAGAAGAAGTTGAACTGAATGGAGATGCTACTATAGGCACACGAGCAAAAACAGAAGCATACAATCCCCATTTAGGATAGATGTCACGTTTGGCCCTGCGCGCCATGCGAGAGAGATAGGCAATAAAATCGAACACATCTACTCGACCTCCCACTCCATCTTGCCGGGCAAAATTAATGTACGAATAGCGACCTGTGGCACCTAAGGTTGTTTGGTAATAGCCCTTGGTTACATTGATGTCTAAATCAATTTGAGCATTCAACCTATCCGTAAGCAAACGAGACAATGAACTATCAGATAAAATCATCTCCCTATCGTCGCGTACCGCTTCAACAGTGTATTTCGGATAAAAACCCATGTACTGGTATTTGATACCGCGCGTGGTTTGATCTTGTTGTGCATTGTACGTGTAATTGTAGGAGGCAACAGATGTGCTCAGTTTGTTTTGTGATTGTACAGAAAAACCGCTCGCAGCCTCCCTATTTTCAGCGTTCACAGAAACAGGTCCCCAGCTGTGAATATTAATGAGGTGCAGCGCCGGTATATATTTTTTCGTTTCAAATACTTTAAAATTATTTTTATCAACCACCACCTTTTGTTCGTTTTGCAAGGCATTGCTGTACAAGAGCAAACCCTGACTCACAAACATGGGCGCCGCAATTTCTTCATCGCTTAAAGTAGCTTCTACAATATGCATTCCCTTTGCGGAATAATCGTTGTAAAGTATTTTTCCATTTGCAGTAACGCAAGGATTAAATGCGCCAAATTTCGAAACAGTGATTTGAAAAGTTTTTTTTGACAACACATCCACACGAAAGATATTGTCGATGCCCATTTGCGTAGAATGAAAATACAAGGCACGAGCCTGGTAGTTGAGGTGAGTCAACACATACGGCAAATTCTCCAACACTGGTTCCAACACATCGCTGAATGCATTCCACTTCATCAGGTGCTGATAACCCTCCTTTTTTGCTACAAAAAAAACATCGCCATTGCTTCCCCAAACTGGAAAGTAAATCATGTCGTATTCCCCAAAAGATTTACTGAAGTATGTTTTCCCACCCAACGCATCTATGAATACCAACGACGGTACATTTTCTTTGCTGACGCTGACTGCCACAATCTTATTGTCTTCTGATAAATTGGGGGCAAACAAGCGCTGCTTCACAGTGAGTCGAACTCTCTTATTTTGTGGCAAGTCAAAAAGAACAATATCTGAGAAAGTACGATATTCCCAACGCAAATCAGGAAACTCCTCTACCCAAACAGCGAATTTTTTATTGCAATGCAACGAGGCACCGTCGTGCGAGCCCAACATACTCAATGTTTTTTCTTTTCCGTTGGAAAGCAGCACCAGTTGTGGCGCATCAGCCATTCCTTTTTTAACAGCGATAATGCCATTGTCGCTTTGCAATGGAAAAACATAGGAGGTAAAAGTCTTTTGGTTGGTGTCACTCACTGAGCTGAAAGTGGTATAATAAGGCGCATTGCTTTGCATTTGTAGCGACCACTTTTTATTTAGATAGGCCGTCATTTCCTTATACATTGCTGACGTACCCTTTCCTGCTACATGCCTCAGCGACTGTGAAAAAGGATAAGGACGCAAAGGAAAACTAGCCACTCTATTGAGCACCGTATCCCAAACCATGGAACCGTATTTTTCTTTTACGTACGACGTGAGGTGATAGCCCAAATGATAGCGATCGGGCACATAGGTTTTAAAAGATCCGAACGACGCTTTGTCGTAATTAAAAGCACCCAGCTGCAGCAGCATGGCACGTGATTCCATATTAAACGAAGGAAGTCGCCCTCTGCCATAACCCGTTGCAAAAGTTTCAAAACCCACGGCATCTCCCTCCACAAACCACAAAGGAGTTGTGGCACCAAACACAGCGCCAATGCCTTGTTCACCCAACAACCAATAAAAAAACTTGGTCATACCTTGCTTGTATTTGGAAATTTGCACCACGTGACGATACTCGTGCACTGCCAATAAATTGAGCCATTCCAAACCTTCGTCGTCTTGCGAGGGTGTTGTAAAAAACTCTGAGCGCCAAGGCGCGAGTGTTACAAATCCATTCGCTTCCACCAAATCATTTTGTAAAATGATGGATATTTTACGTGGCTTCACCACCATCGTTTTGTTCGCTTTTTCATACACCAATGCCAACAAATTCGCCGTGCATTGTGCCTTTGCTTCAAACTCAGCCGAATAAATCAACTGATAATGTTCAGTGTTAATTTGTCGCCATTTAATGGCGCTAGAATTTTGACCGCGGTAGTAATACTGCGACTCTGCTTGCATAAAACACAGCATGAGTACTAAAGAAAATAAAACTTTCATTGCTGCTAATGTAAGATTTCGTTACTTACAAAAAAAAGGCATCCCGCCTAACCGGGATGCCTAAAAAAAACTTAACTGTTAACCTATTCGTATCTGAGCGAGATACACTGCTAAAACCATTAGCTCAAATAAATGTTACAATACATGCTTCTATTTAGTCAATTGCTGCGTATTTTGCATTGATATTTTCCACCTCAATGCAGTGTAGCATTCTATATATATTTTTGCTTTGCAGCGCCAGCCTCAGTTTTGCACAATCGGAAGAATTCAACCAATGGCAATCGTCGTACAACGACTACAAAACAAATTTTGAAAAAAACATCAGCGAGCCACTGCATCCAAAATTGCAGATAATACCCGACAAATATTTCACAAGTGACAGCATTCCCGAATGGCTATTTGACATTAACCACAGCGCCAACGGCTACTTGTTTAGCGTTGGCATCTCTGACCCCTTCATCGACAGCGAAACAGCGTATCAACAAGCATTAAGCAGGGCGATATTCACCCTTGCACTGGAAATGAAAACCGTTGTCAATGGCATGAATGAACTTTACAGCAACATAGAAGAAAATGGAAAATCGAATGGCAATGTGTACACCGAATACTACCAATTGCTGTCAAAAGAATTGATCGACTACAAATACTTGAGCATCGTTCATAAAAAAATATTAAAAACCGGCGAATGCATTGTTAAGTTTAAATACGCTCCTGTAGTAGCAATTGACTCGGGCTTCAACACCTTTGTGAATTTAGAATACTACCGCCAAGAAAAAAGCTTGGATCTCAACTACGAAACAACAGAAAAAATAAGCTACTCAGGCAATTCCATGACAGGTGCGGGACCTTCTACCACCTGCTCTTTCACCATGAAAAAACACAACGATAAAACTGACCTTCTATCGGAATGTCCACAAAACATTCAGTATTCTGTACCTCAATTTAACTACCGCATCGGAAAATCAACACTCACCACCACCAATGGTTTATGGAGTTTATTCATTGATAAATTCACCACCAAAATCATTTCAAGCAGTCAGGTAAGCTCCAGTATTATCAAAAATGTGCAAGACGATTACGGCTCTTTAAACAACCAATTGACCAGAGAAATTGTAGTCAACCAAGGTAACTTTCACATTGCGCGCACCGATTCAGCACTCAATATTGTTTTCGTTAACGAAACCAACTCCAACTTGATTCACGACATCAAGGAAGGATGCATTACCACTTGGCACACCAACGGCATTAAGAAAACCGAAGAATATTATGCCAATGATTTACTGGATGGCACACAGCGTGAATGGACAGCCAACGACAAACTGATTTCAGAAATATCATACAGCAACGGCATTTTTGACGGACACTATCAGCTCTGGTTTGACAACCTGCAACTGAGAGAATTTAAAAACTACAACCACGGTTTACTCATCGATAAGCACAGTATTTGGACGGAAAACGGACAACTTATACTGCAAGAAGAATTCAACTCAAACGGAATTGCATGTGGTCACTACTTTGAATACTATCCATCGGGACAAATACGAACAAGAGGACAGTATAAAAAAGGAAAAAAAACGGGCTGTTTTATCTCGTTCGCAGAAAATGGTAAAAAAATAAAAAAAGAAGTCTACAAAAAAGGAATTTTAAAAAACACCACAAGCTACCAATAGTCTTTTCAGCGCTTCAAAGGATCGAGCAATTGCTCCAGGCCATTGAGGCGAATTTCATACATCGTTTGCAGCAATACTCCTAATTTCCCTGTTGGAAAACCCTTGCGGTTGAACCACTCCAAGTACGACACCGGCAAATTGCACAACAACTTGCCTTTGTATTTACCAAAAGGCATTTCCATTTTCACTAAGTCGATCAGTAGTTGCGGGTTGAAATCCATAAAAAGATAAATGCTTGTCTACAAACCTACCTGATTTTTTTAGGGAATGCAATGGACCTATAAATGCAATATGAGTTCTTTTATGTTTTTATGCAAACTGTTCACAAAATGATGCACGCAAACTCCATCATTTATTCGGTGATCCATACTGTTTGTAATGGGCATGATTTCTCTAATTGATATTTTTCCATTTTCAATAACTTCTCTTTTTTCAATGGAGCCCAACAACATTCCAATTGGATGAAGAGGAATGGGTTGATATGAAATTGACACAGAACTTCTCAAATAAAGTGAAGAAAAATAAGCTGTTCCAAAAATATGTTTTCTGAACAATGGCGTAGACAAAACGATACTGTATCCTATTTTTTTTAAAAAACCTGGGAAATAGAGAAAGCATTTTTGCCAATAGGCTAATTTTACTTTTTTATTTTTTTTTGTGTTCAGTATTTCTTTTCTCAATTCAAAAATCGACTTGTAATTTGCTCTTCTTATAATTTTAGGATCAAGCGTCTTGTTTGACAATTCAATAGGAATGCACAAATCTATGTCATTGTACACATATTTCTTATTCCACCAACTTTTAATCCCTTGTGTATGTTTTTGCTGGTTGATAGTTTGAATAAAACAATACAAAAGATAAATAGTAAGAGAAATTTTTACGCCATTTTTTTTTTCTAATTCTCGCACTTTTTGACGAATATCAGTAATGTCCAATTCCCAAAACGAAAACACTGATGGTGTTTTTAATCCTATATTGCTAATGTCTTGCATTAGAATTCTTTCGTACAAATAGGGAGTTGTTTGGTATCTTTTGTTTTGAGTCATATGTTTGGAAAACTATAAATTCGACAATTTAAATTTTAGTTGACTGATCCTTTTGTGCATAATGAAAAACCATAAAGGAGGTACTAAAGCCAACAAAATCATTCCTGCATATCCATTAGGTGTTTGTGGACAATCGCTATAATGACTAAGCACTTGATACTTTTTATTGGATTTATAGTGATGATCTGAATGCCTACTTAATTCAAACAAACCTATTCTATTAATTAGGCAACTGCAATTCCAAGAATGCACGGGTAAATTTCTTTCATAGTAATCACCATTTTTTTTTCTAACCAAGCCATAATGTTCGATGTAATTGATGGACTCCAGCAATAAAATTCCAATTAACGCAGCCAACAAAAAAAACAACAATATTGTTAATCCGAAGTAAAAACCGATGGCCAACACGATTAACAATTGAATAATTTGAAACCAAAACATTTCATTTTCAAAACTAAAAAAAGAAGATTTTTTTTTCCTGAGAATTTCTGTTTGAATTTTCCATGCTGACAGCCAGCCTTTAAAAATTGATCGGATGTAAAAAGCATAAATCGTTTCGCCATACCTGCTTGTTGCAGGATCTATGTGTGTCGCTACATTTTTATGATGCCCCTTATTGTGTTCAATAAAAAAATGCATGTAGAAAGAACTTAACAACAATAACTTACTTAAGAATTGTTCGAATTTACTATTTCTATGTCCCAACTCATGGGCTACATTAATTCCAATTAACCCACATGACATTCCGTAAGCGCTCGTTAACCCTAATTTTATCCACAATGGAATACTTTCATCGCTTATTTGATAAATGAAAAATACGGCTGAAAAATACTGGATGGGAACCAATGGATAAATTATCAAATCAAACCACTTATTATTTGCAGCATTTTTTTCTTCATCAGAACTTAAATTATAGGTTCTGTTTTTAAATAAAATTTCTAAAACTGGAACCAAAACAAACACAAGAATCAAAGCAGAATAGGACCATGCATTTTTACTTTGTAAAGAAAAAAGTACAACCGCAGGAAAAATATAAAACAACAAATAGATATATCGATTGTATTTCATGTCAACACCTTTCTTTAAGTAAAATAAATGCGAAAATAAGGTTTTAAATATTCACACTGCAAACACGACCCAATTAATGCACTTAATTCGGATTCGTACTTTCCACAATAAAGTAAAATAGTTGCGGACAGTATTTTAATTCCATTCTCTTGGCACGTGTAATGATTTTTAAAATACTGTCCATCCCTCAAACGTCAGACATGTGTTATTGTCTTTTAATACCTTACATCCCACAACCGTCAAATACTGTCTGTCCCACACCGTCAATTGAAGCTCTTTATTCACCCTCCCCATCGCGCGCGTCTGCGACGCGTGCGGATTTGCATTGGCAGTGATAACCATGTCGTAAAAAGCAATACAATTACGAAGATAAATCCGCACGCGTCGCAGACGCGCGCGAGGATTGGGGGTTATTAATTCATATACTACAAACTGCAGAAATGCAATTAAACAGGATCGACATCAATGATCAATCTGCATTTCTTAAAGGGCTCCGTGATTTGAAACAATTCAATTTTAAAAAGGATGGTGTTTTTTGTTTTATTGGTAGTGGCGTTGCGCGGAATTTTCACCAAAATATTTTTAATATACTCTCCCCTAATACGCGCTATCGAAGGAAATTCAGGTCCGAGCACTTCTGCTTCGTCTAAAGACTCTTTCAATATCCCAGCAAAATAGGCCGCAGCGGCATTGACCAAATCTAAACTTTGATGCTTGACGGTAATGCCCACCAAACGGTAAAACGGCGGATACTTAAAATTGCGGCGCAGCAGTATTTCAGAATGGTACAAAGCTTCGTAATTGCTGTCAATGACGTAGCGAATGATGTTGTGATCAGGACTGTAAGTTTGAATAACGACTTTTCCCCTTTTGTTTTTACGACCTGCACGACCACTCACCTGTGACATCATTTGGTAGGCGCGTTCATGAGCACGGAAGTCGGGAAAATTCAGCATTTGATCGGCATTCAACACCCCTACCAATGCCACGTTATCGAAATCGAGTCCCTTTGAAACCATTTGCGTACCCACCAAAATATCAATGCTCTTGTCTTCAAAATCACCTATGATTTGCTGATAGGCATTTTTGGTGCGCGTAGTGTCCCAATCCATTCTGCCCACTTTCGCTTTTGGAAAAACAAGGGCTATCTCCTCTTCAATTTTTTGTGTACCAAAACCCACCAAAGCAACTTCTACACTACCACAAGCAGCGCAGGAAATTGCTTTTTTCTCAGCATAGCCGCAGTAATGGCACTTCAGCAAATTGAGTGCTTTGTGGTAGGTTAAACTCACATCGCATTTGTTGCACTTGGGCGTATGTCCGCACAAATTACATTCAAGCATGGGTGCAAATCCGCGTCGGTTTTGAAATAAAATAATTTGTTCTCTATTTTCTAAAGCCGTTTCCATGTTTGACAGCAGTAGCGAAGAAAATATAGACTTCATTTTTTTCTTCCGCTTTTCTTCTTGCACATCTGCACAAAATATTTCAGGCATCATGATACCGCCGTGGCGCTTCTCTAATTTTACCAGTCCGTATTTCTCATGAATGGCATTGTGGTACGAATCTACCGATGGCGTTGCCGAGCCCAACAGCACCTTCGCTTTGTGCTTGTTACCCAAAACCACCGCCATGTCTCGCGCATGATAGCGCGGCGCTGGCTCCTGTTGCTTAAAACTGCTTTCGTGCTCTTCATCAACGATGATCAATCCTAAATTGTCGAAGGGTAAAAACAATGCTGAACGCGCGCCAAGAACCACTTGATAACCGCCTTTCTTTTGTAATTTATTCCATACTTCTACGCGCTCATTCATACTGTAGCGCGAATGGTAAATACCTACTTCGTCGCCAAGCACATGCTGCAAACGGCGAATGATTTGAGTGGTTAATGCAATTTCGGGTAACAGATAAAGCACCTGTTTGCCCAATTTTATTTGTTCCTCAATGAGGTGAATGTAAATCTCTGTTTTTCCCGATCCAGTAACACCGTGTAAAAGCACCACCTCGTGCTTTTGAAATTGCTCTTGAATTTCACTGTGTGCTCTGCGTTGATCATCGTTTAATCCTTTGGCATCGTGTGTAGCTTCATCATACGCATTCAATCTGCCTATTTCGCGCTGCTCTTCAACAATGATGTTTTTACCAATAAGCGCTTGAAGACCACTGACTGAAACGCCTTCTATTTTTAAAAATTTCTTTTTTGAAATCGTAAAACTCTCTAAATTTTTGCCGGCTAGCGAAACCAATTGCATCAACACATCTTCTTGTTTAGCTGCTTTGGTCAGCGATGCAAAAGCGGCACTGAGTTGCTTTGCATCGCAATATGTCGCGGCCAAAGCAATAAAAGTTTCTGTTTTTGCTTTATAGCTTTCGCGCAATTCTTCATAAAAACCAATGATTCCCTTGTCAAACATATCTTTCAACAAGGGGTGAATGGTTTTGATGCCGAGAATATCAGCTACGTCTTTGTAGCTCAATACATTTTTGAGCGACAGCGCCTCAAACACCAAGTATTCTCGATCAGTAAAAGAACTGGGGTCGATTTTAAGGTCATCGTTCAACACGATCCGCGTTTCACTTGAAATTAAAAATGCCGATGGCAATGCAGCCTGCATCACTTCTCCTACATTACACATATAGTAAGCGGCCATCCATTCCCAAAATTCCATTTGAAAGTAATTGACAATGGCATGGTCATCGAGCACCAAGGCAATGTCTTTTGCACTATATTTTTCAGGAGCATTATCGTGCACCGCGCGCACAATTCCTGTGTACAAGCGCGACTTCCCAAAGGGCACCACTACTCTTTTACCAACAGCTGCCTGATACTGCAAAGCCTCGGGAATGCTGTATGTAAAACTTCCTTTGATGGGAAGCGGAAGAAGTACATCAGCAAAGGAGTTCATTAAATTTTGTTCAAGGATTATCGTTCAAAGTTAGCTTTCTGCAAAAAATAAAGTTCAATAGTCAAGGTTATTTTTTTTGAACGGAGCACGCGTCGCTCCAAATAACCTTGAACATTGAACTTTAAACCTTGAATATTTACGTTCTTAAAATTTTACTATATAGACAGGATGTCTACCAATTTCAAGAGTTCAGGATTCAACGTGCCAGTATGTTTAATGGCATTTTCAAAGGGCGTGTAGGCAATTTTTTTGTCAACAATTCCTATCATCACATTCTTTTTTCCTTCTAACAACGATTCCACTGCAGCGTTGCCCATTTGACTTGCGCGCACACGCTCCATGCATGATGGACTTCCACCTCTTTGCACGTGACCCAAAACCACTACGCGCGTATCGTAATCAAATCTTTCGTTTACTTTTTTAGCCACCTCCGCAGCTCCACCTTCTTTGCTACCCTCGGCAACAATGATAATACTGCTTTGTTTGTGACGGCGTTTGCCATCTTCCAGTTTCATCATTAAATGGTCGATGAACACTTCTGACTCAGGATACAAAATTGCCTCTGCTCCTGCGCCAATACCTGAGCGCAACGCAATGTAACCGGCATCTTTACCCATTACTTCAACGATGAACAAACGGTTGTGCGAATCGGCTGTGTCTCTAATTTTATCAACAGCTTCCACTACTGTATTTAAAGCAGTGTCGTAGCCTATGGTAAAATCAGTACCAATTAAATCGTTGTCAATCGTACCTGGCAAACCTACTATCGAAAATTCATGTTCTTTATTGAAAATTGAAGCGCCCGTAAAAGTACCATCACCGCCAATCACCACCAAAGCATCAATGTTGTTGCTTTTTAAATTGTCAAAAGCTTTTTGACGACCTTCTACCGTCATGAAACGTTGACTTCTCATCGTTTTCAAAATGGTACCACCACGCTGCAATATATTGGAAACCGATGAACTTGTCATCGGAATAAAATCAGCATCAATTAGTCCGTCGTATCCTCTTCTTACGCCAACTACCCCTAAATTGTTAAATATTGCTGTGCGCACTACTGCTCTAATCGCAGCATTCATTCCTGGGGCATCTCCACCCGATGTCAAAACTCCAATTTTCTTCATTGCAAAACGGTTAATCTGTTCAATTGACAAATATATACAAACATTCTTTTTTTCAACGCAAACAGAAACATTAATTAATTGTTGAATAAAAAAAAGGGGATTTGAAAAGGTTTTTTTTTATAATTGCATAAGGAATAGTGAAGGAAGTTACCCGAAAGCGAACTTGCTTTTACTTATTTCTCGCTGTTAGCAAGGGATTCGCTATTTATTACTTTAATATGAAAAAACTGACGGGTATGAACATTAAACAAATATTACCAGGACTTGCTGTTGGCGCCGTGGTTTTATTAACAGGTTGCCCAAGCACCACCACTACCGATGCACCAGTGGTAGCAAAACCGTTAACTGTTGGGAAACTTAAACAATTTGGTGGAAAAATATTCAGTATTCCTTCTCCTATTGAACTTTCTTTATTGATTAAAGAATCCGGATTGGCTTACGATGCGGAGATTTTAAACAAAGATTCTAAAGTAGACCAGTATACCACTACTGCACAAAAAGCATTGAACTTAGGTATTTATGGCGCCGACTTAGGCTACACCTCTATATATGAGCGACCTGATGCCTCTATCAAATACATGAGAAGCGTACGTAAATTATCTGACCAACTGGGAATTTCAGACGCTTTTGACAACAAAACGATTGAGCGCGTTGAAAAAAACATTGAAAACAAAGATTCACTATTGGTTTTGGTATCTAGCGCTTATAGAGATTGCGATGATTTCTTGAAAAGAAACGACATGCAAAACATTGGCGCTTTGATCATCACCGGTGGATGGATAGAAAGTTTGTACTTTGCTGTGCAGGTTTCAAGCAAAAAACCACACAAAGATGTAATGAAGCGTGTTGCTGAACAAAAACTGGCGTTGAACAATTTATTAGAAATGCTCGTATTACACCTTAGTGAGCCAGGTGTGGAGGATGTGCGCAACAAACTTTCAGAATTAGAAGAATTGTACCAAGGCGTTCAAATCAACTATACTTTCGTGAAGCCGGTAACAGATGCTAAAAACAAAATTACAACTATCAAATCTAAATCTGAGCCAGTGATCAGCGAAGAGGCTTTCAAAGCCATTGCAACTAAGATCATCGCTTTAAGAAACCAAATCGTTGAATAATTTATATCTGCATATGAAAAAGTTTTTAATTATAGCTCTGATCTCTGGTTTTACAGCCTTGTCAACAACGGCTAACGCACAAATGTGTGATACCATTGCAGATTTCTGTGGCAAAACATTTACCAACTCGTACATCTCTGATGGACAGTCCTACCGAGCTTTGTTGATTGACGATCAAACAGCAGAGTTTCAAACTACTTTTTATGGTGGAACTCAATACCGCGTTTCTGCCTGCAGTGGATTTGAAGAAGGCGCATTGATCTTTAAATTATTCGATTCTCAAGGAAATTTACTCTTTCAAAGTAACGATTTTGGAAATACTGCGTATTGGGACTTCAAAGTTGAATCAACCTTAGAATGCAAAATAGAAGCGCAATTAGACGGTACTTACTCGGGTTCGGGCTGTGCAGTAATTTTGATTGGCTTCAAAGAATAAGTATATTGTAAAATAAACGAAAGGCACTGGTGTTTTATCGGTGCCTTTTTTTATTTTTATACCCATACAGCGTAGTCGATGAGCGAAAGAATACTTAGAGCCTTAATGCAATTGTTTGCCCTGATCGCAAAGGTCGATAGTGTGAACCATGACGGGCGTTCAGTAGTTAAGGCGTTCTTGAAACAACAACTCAGTGTTGACCAAGTAAACAACTACCTCATTCTTTTTGAAAGCTATCTTGAAAAACATCAAAAACTTTCAAAGGAAGGCGACAGAAAAAAGAAAAGAACTTCTGTTAACTCAGTAAAAGTATTGGTGATTTGCACCGAAATTAATTCGGAACTCACGCAAAATCAAAAGATGGTCGTGCTCCTGCGCTTGCTGGAGTTCGTTTATTCCGACAAAGAAATTGGTGAGCAAGAGGTTGAATTTGTTGAAACAGTTGCCTCTACCTTCAACATTCCCGATCAAGAATTCAAAGAGTGCATGGAATTCGTTAAAGCAGACGGCACCACTATTCCAGATGCGACCAACTATCTTTTAGTAAGCAACAATAAATTCGAAGTAAGCACCCAACGCAAACATATTTGTGCTGAATCACTACCTGCCCCTATTTTAATTTTACAAATTCAAAGCACAGGCATGTATGTCGTGCGCTACTTGGGCAATATAGCGATGTACCTCAATGGACAAGTAATTGAACAAAATAGGGTTTACTTTTTGACACACGGCTCTTCTTTGCGCAATCAAAAGGTACTTCCTATTTACTACAGCGATATAACCAGTAAATTCAGAAGTAACAGCAGCACACAGTCTATTCATTTTACTGTTGACAATGTTGTTTTTCAGTTCAATGCCAAACAATACGGCTTACATCACCTCAACTTAACAGAAGAAAGTGGACACCTCATTGGTATTATGGGAGCCAGCGGTGCGGGAAAATCTACTTTGCTCAATGTACTCAACGGAACTACTGCTCCAACTAGTGGAAGCGTAAAAATAAACGGCATCAACATCTACACCGAGAAAGAGAAACTAGAAGGTGTAATTGGCTATATCTCTCAAGACGACTTGTTGTTGGAAGACCTCACCGTTTTTCAAAACCTATATTTCAATACAAAGCTTTGCTACGATAAACTTCTCGAGCATGAGATCATTAAAAAGGTAGCCGACCTTTTAAAAACCATTGGTCTTTATGAAATCAGGGATCTCAAAGTTGGAAATCCTTTGAATAAAAAAATTAGTGGCGGACAAAGAAAGCGCTTGAACATCGCATTAGAGTTGATTCGCGAACCACAGGTTTTGTTTGTCGACGAACCCACTTCAGGCCTTTCATCAAGAGATTCAGAAAACATCATGGACCTTTTAAAAGAATTGGCGCTCAAAGGAAAATTGGTGTTTGTGGTGATTCACCAGCCTTCGTCCGACATCTTTAAGATGTTCGACAACCTCTTTATTCTCGACACAGGAGGCTATCCTATTTACTACGGCAATCCGGTGGATGCGGTGATCTATTTTAAAACAGCCATCAACCACGTCAATTGTAACGAAAGTGAGTGCCACGAATGCGGTAATGTGAATCCTGAACAAATCTTCAACATCATCGAAACGAAGGTGGTGGATGAATATGGCAATATCACACCAACTCGAAAAGTATCGGCCAAGCAATGGAACGACTATTACATTGAACACCTCGCCGAAATACAAGCCGAAAAAGTAGCCAAAGAAAGAGATCAAGTCAAAGAAGTGCCGGATGGCGTGTATAAAATACCCAGCAAAATCAGCCAGTTTAAAGTGTTTTTTGTGCGCGACATTCTGTCAAAACTAGCAAACACGCAATACATGCTGATCAACTTTTTGGAAGCACCATTGCTAGCTGTTATTTTGTCGTATATGGTGAAATTTTACAGCACAGAATCGGGCCCCGACTCTGAATACATCTTTCGCTACAATGAAAACCTCACCGCATATTTGTTCATGAGCGTTGTTGTGGCTTTGTTTCTTGGACTCACCGTAAGCGCCGAAGAAATCATAAGAGATCAAAAAATACTCAAGCGCGAAAGCTTTTTAAACCTCAGCCGTTCAAGCTACCTGATTAGCAAGGTCAGCATCATGTTTATTATTTCCGCCATTCAAACATTTACCTATGTCATTATTGGCAATACCATTCTTGACATTCAAGGCCTCACTACTGATTATTGGTTGGTGCTCTTCGTCACCAGTTGCTTTGCAAATATGCTCGGCCTCAATATTTCATCCGCATTTGATTCGGTAGTGACCATTTACATCCTTATTCCAATCATATTAATCCCCCAATTGCTTTTGAGCGGTGTAATCGTAAAGTTTGATAAACTTAACCCAACCCTTTCTTCACAATCAATGGTGCCGATGACTGGTGAAATGATGACTTCACGCTGGGCTTTTGAAGCTTTGGCCGTGAATCAGTTCAAGGAAAATGCCTACGAAAAAGAGTTCTATCCCATTGACAAAGCTATGAGCCACGCCTCATACAAAAAGAATTACTGGATTCCTGAACTGCAAACCAAACTCAATGCTTGCATTAAAAACATTGACAATTCTGACAAGGCACTTGAAGTAGAGAAGGATTGGAAATTGATTTGCCATGAAATCAAAAAAGAAAATACTGAAATAGCAAAAGCACGGATCTTTGAGATGACGGCCCCAATGCTCGCTGACAAACTTACGGTCGATGGTGCCAACAAAGCCATTGCCTATCTCAATGAACTAAACATCATTTACATAAGTGTTTACAACGAAAACAGCAAAACCAAGAGCAGCAATATCGATGCTAAAAATGCCGACAAGGCAAAAAAAGATGTTTACCTCGCCTTTCGCAATCAATTTCAAAACGAAAACCTTGGTGACTTGGTGAAAAACAATGCTGAAATCAATAAAATCATTGAGCACGAAGGTCAACTGATTCAAAAATCTGATCCAGTTTACCGCGAAGCAAGCACTTTTCGCGCCCACTTCTTCGCTCCTGTAAAACACATCTTTGGCATGCCTGTAGATACCTTTTGGGCCAACATCTTTACCATCGTGTGCATGGGATTATTTTTATATTTCACCCTGTACTTTGATTTGTTTAGAAAAGTAATTGAAGGCATTTCCTCCCTTGCTTCATTGTTAAAAAAATAAAACCATCGATAATCCGCAGTCCCACAATTAGATTTAAGTAGGGCGATAGATCCTTTAAAGACCGAAACTTAGTTTCTCCTCTTAATCTCAAATCTCAGGAGGTCAAATACAAACGATTATTTACAAACATTTTTCAAGAACGATTGTCCTCCTCATTTACTCCGAA
>CANFBW010000058.1 GCA_947444925.1 Flavobacteriales bacterium
GCCTCAGAAGGAGAGTATACTGGAGCGCAACTTTGCTGGCTTACTTTAGGTGGATTTTTAGTAACCGCCGCTTCAAATGGATACAATCAGGTTATAGAAAAAGACTTGGACAAGTTGATGGAGCGCACCAAAAACCGACCGCTCCCCCTAAACAAAATGAGCGTTAACGAAGGTCTTACCCTAGCAACCATCATGGGCTTGGGCGGTGTTTACGTGCTGTGGAGCAAATTCAACTTGCTTACCGGCCTGCTTGGCTTACTTGCGTTAGTGCTTTATGCATTAGTATACACCCCTCTTAAAAGAAAAACACCTTTTGCTGTTTTTGTTGGTGCCTTTCCAGGTGCAATGCCTACTCTTATTGGCTGGGTTGCGTATGCTGATGAAATCAATATTTTCGGCCTCACTGTTTTCGCTGTGCAGTTCATGTGGCAGTTTCCCCATTTTTGGGCCATCGCTTGGAGGCTGCACGATGACTACACCAAGGCTGGGTTTAAAATGTTACCATCAGCTGGAGGCCGCGACAAAGCCAGCGCATTTCAAATTTTACTATACGCCCTATTTCTCATTCCGGTGAGTCTGCTGCCAGTAGTATTTATGATGTCGGGCATGTTTTATTCTATTGTCGCTATTGTCGCAGGAGTGCTCTTCGCCTACCAGGCTTATACGCTTTTCAAAAAATTAGATGTCGCTTCAGCAACCAAACTCATGTTTGGCTCTTTTTTATACTTGCCTCTTGTTCAAATTGCCTTACTCATTGATTACTATATAAAATAATGGCTAAAATCTCTCCCAGCGAACGCGCCGAAATAAACAAAAAGGTTTACAAACCATTGATGTGGATTGCCATCGCTTCTATCGTTATGCTCTTCGCCGGATTTAGCAGCGGCTACATTGTGTCGCAAGCCGATGCACTTTGGCTCAAAGTATTTTTACCCGATGAATTCAGGATTAGCTCTGTCATCATTATTTTGAGTAGCATCACTTTTTACATCGGTCAGCGCAGTATGGCCAAAAATAAAATTGCCTTAGCCAAATCAATGATTGGTCTGACCCTAGTGCTGGGCATATTGTTCATTGTTTTTCAAATGAAAGGCTATAAAAAGCTCAATGAAAAAGGAAATTTCTTCTCCAACGGCAAAGTAGCACTCGTGATTGAAAAAGGTGTTTACGGCACTGACTATATTTTGCTGAAAAACGGAATAGAACTTACTCAAAAGGATGGTCAGTTTTACGACCCTATGGACTCAGGTTATTTAAAACCGATAGAAAATCTTGATTTTGAGAAGGCAAATCGCTCAGCAATGTATATTTTTGCTCTGAGCGGTATACACATCGTACATTTAATTGGCGGCCTACTTTCTCTTTTGTACGTGTTTATCAAGACATTACGAAACAGATACAGCCCCGATGATTATTTAGGAATGCAAGTAAGTTCAATTTATTGGCATTTTTTAGATTTTTTGTGGTTATATTTGTTCGCATTTTTAACATTTTTTTAAATTTTAGTTATGTCAGGAGAAGCGTCAAAAGCTATTGAGCCCAAAGTTCTCTGGGGAGGTGGTAGATCCCCTTTTAGTATTAGTTACGGAAAAATCATGATGTGGATCTTCTTGGTATCCGATGCGCTCACCTTTGGTGGCTTATTGGTTGGCTTAGGATTTGCGCGACATGCCGCTGTTACGAAGGGATTTGCATGGCCATCATCGGAGCAAGTGTTTACCCACTTTCCGTTTACACATGAACACCTACCGCTACTTTACGTAGCTTTCATGACTTTTATCTTGATCATTTCTTCTGTTACAATGGTACTTGCAGTTGAAGCCGGACACAGAATGGACAAGAAGAAAGTAGCCTTTTGGTTGGCACTTACCGTTGTTGGTGGGGCCATCTTCCTAGGTTCTCAGGTTTGGGAATGGAGCACTTTTATCGCCGGTCCTGACGGAGACATCACTACTTGGGCTGACAATGCAACCTTGAAACAAAACTTCTTTTTGCCAATTTCTACTGAAGGCGGTCACGCCATATTGGGAATGGAAGGGCCACAGGCCTACGCCATGTTCTTCTTCTTTATCACTGGTTTCCATGGTTTCCACGTATTCACGGGTGTGGTGTTCAACTTCATTATCTTGATGAATGTTTTGGCGGGCACGTACGAAAAAAGAGGTCACTATGAAATGGTTGAAAAAGTAGGCTTGTACTGGCATTTTATTGACTTGGTGTGGGTATTCGTATTCACGTTCTACTACTTGGTTTAATTATTCATTGTAAAATATACGCTCTATGGAAAGAGATGACATTATAGAATATTCACTGCACAGCCACCATTCAGCTGAAGAAGGCGTGAAATTGAGAAAGAAAATTTATTTCGTTACTGCTTTATTGTCTGTAATCACCATTATCGAAGTTTTAGTGGGTGTTTTCATCTCTAGATCAGCGAACGAAGGAACAGGTTTATGGGAAGCCATTAAAATGGGATACATTGTACTTACCTTAATAAAGGCAGGATACATCGTATTGGTATTTATGCACCTCGGCGACGAGCGTAAATATTTCAAATGGATGATTTTAGTGCCTTACATCCTCTTCCTATTGTATCTAATATTTATTGCTTTAAATGAAGCGATTGCCGTTGGCGAAGGAATGAAATTGTAATGGAAATCTCAGGCCCCAAAAAGAGAATTTTATTTATCGGATTGTTTGTAGTGCCATTCTTAATTGCAATGGCACTCATTTTTTACGGCAAAGGCATGGGTCAGTTGCCCAAATATTTTGAGCAAGAAAGCAGCAGCGACAAAGGCGGCAAATCCAAAGTATACTATTCAGCACCATTGCAACAATTTGAAAGTGCGTTCAGCGACACCCTGCAAGTGATGAGCGACTCCACCTCCTACGTCATCTGCCTTTTTCCAGATTCTTTGAAAGAGCGCTGGAACAAACATTTGCTCTATATTGAACGCATTTTGGTGCAACACAAAGGAGCACGCGTGGCCACCTTCTTTGAAGAAGACAGCGCCAATCGTATTTCTTGGCCGATTGCCGATCCTCAAAACTTTATTGACGCACAACCGCTGTGGCAAACTTTTAAAGTGCCGCGCTCGGCTTGGAACAAGCTGTGCAGTGACTTTAAAATCGCACCTACAGAAATCAAAGACTTATATTTTCCTCCATACATCATTCTTGACAAGCAACGAAGAGTGCGCTCCATGGTGCCTGTGGTGGGATTGAAAGACGTAAAAGAAATTACCGGTCGCCTCAAGCGCCTAAACAACGAATATGCTGCTGCTAAAAAAACAATTGAACAACGTTAAAACGAGTTCAAAGTCATTAGTTCAACGCTCAACATTATGCGGCTTAGCAATGGCGCTCTTGCTATCATCTTGCCACTCAGAGCCCACAGAAGAATTTACCATTAGCTATGAAAACAATGGTTCGCATCCACCAATTTTAGGGGAAATTGATTTTGATTCTATCAATGGCGACACCATTTACCATCACATACCGGCTTTCTCCTTCCTCAATCAAGACGCCAAGGAAATCAACAGCAAGGCGCTGGACGGGAAAATCTATGTGGCTGATTTTTTCTTTACTTCTTGTCCGAGTATTTGTCCGCTCATGACCAAACAACTCACGCGCGTACAACAAGCCTTTGCAAGTGACAGCGTAGTAAAAATCATTTCTTTTACTGTGGATCCCGAAACCGACACGAGCACTGTGCTTAAAAATTACGCCGCAAAATACAGCGCCAATTTAAAGCAATGGACATTTTGCACCGGAGACAAACAAAAAATTTACCGCCTCGGACAAAAAGGATTTTTGCTGGTTGAACCTGAATACCGCAACGACACCATTGACTTTCTGCACAGCGACAAATTGGTGCTGGTGGATCAGTCCAGCAGAATTCGTGGATTCTATTCAGGAACAGATTCTTCAGAAGTAAACCTTTTAATCAACGACATTAAACTTTTAAAAAATGCAAGCAAATAAAAAAATTGAAAAAGCAATATGGATATTCACTGGCGTGGTTTTCGCGCTTGTTCTGAGTCTGCATGAAATTCAAAAAGCGGCGATCGACGCACCGTTCACTAAAAATTTACCGAAATTAAATGCTCTGCTCAACGGCACCTGTTTCATTTTATTAATCTTTTCTTTGTTAATGATCAAACAAAAAAATATAGTCATGCACAAGCGCCTCAACACTTTAGCAATGCTGCTATCGGTGCTCTTTCTATTGTCGTATGTGGCCTATCACATGTTCAACCCCGACACAAAATACGCTGGTGATCAAGTTGGGCTGTATTATTTCATTCTCTTTTCTCACATCACTCTGGCAGCTGTTTCCCTGCCGATGATCTTGTTTTCCTACTACAGAGGATTGTGCGGCGACATTCAAAAACACAAAAAATTAGTGCGCTTCACCTACCCTATTTGGCTCTATGTCACACTTAGCGGCGTGTTGGTCTATGTTTTTCTTGCTCCTTATTATTGATTAATTTACTACCGTGAAAAAAAGCGCAGTCCTACTTTTTTTATTGATAGCCCTTTCTCGCGCGCAAGCACAGTGCTCGCAGTGCAAGGCTGTGGCTGAATCGGGCTTAAAAAACGGAAGCACTTTATCTGACATCGACCAATCTTTCGGTAGAGGTCTTAACTCCGGCATCTTATTTTTAGCGCTCATTCCCTACCTCATTCTGAGCGGCATAGTGTGGTATTTCTTCGGAAAAAAAATAAAACAAAAAGTGAAATCTCTACTACACAAATCGTAGTTTTTCACTACATTTACGCTCGTTCGTTCTTTATATAAAACTTATTAAGAAAGGTGGAGGGATATGGCCCTATGATACCTTGGCAACCACCTTCGCTTGCGTTGGCAGGTGCTAAATCCAACTCTGCTCGCAGGGTGAAATAAGTAAACGTAAATTGTAAAAAAATTTATCTATAATACTTATATCGCCCTTCTTGAAAATCAAGAAGGGCTTTTTGTTTTTACAGATGTAGCACACGATGAAAAAACCTGATGTTAGAGAAGTACTGAAAGAACGCATCCTTGTGCTCGACGGCGCAATGGGAAGCTTGATTCAAACCTATAACCTTACTGAGGAAGATTTTAGGGGCGAAAAATTTAAAGATCATCCGCATTCTCTTAAAGGGAACAATGACCTGGTGGGCATATCGCGTCCCGATGTATTGAAAGAAATTCACTGCTTGTATTTAGAGGCGGGTGCCGATATCATAGAAACCAACACTTTCAGCGGCACCACCATCGCACAAGCCGACTACCACTTGGAACACGCGGTGCACGACATCAATTATTATTCTGCCAAAATTGCCAAAGAAGCGGCCGACGAATACACCGCCAAAAACCCTGACAAACCAAGGTATGTAGCGGGTTCCATCGGTCCAACAAACCGCACCGCTTCTATGTCGCCCGATGTAAATGACCCTGGATACAGAGCCGTTACTTTTGATCAGCTGGTCACCGCTTATTCAGAGCAGGTGAAAGCACTGATTGAAGGAGGCGTGGACATTCTTTTGGTAGAAACCATTTTTGACACCCTCAACGCCAAAGCAGCAATGGTCGCCATTAGCAACGTGCAAGAAGAACTGAACACCAATCTGCCAGTGATGATTTCAGGCACCATCACCGATGCCAGCGGCAGAACCCTTTCGGGTCAAACTGCTGAAGCCTTCTTGACTTCTGTGTCACACATGGACTTGCTAAGTGTTGGCTTCAACTGCGCACTGGGCGCCGACTTAATGAGACCTTACCTAGAAGTACTGTCAAACAATACTTCCTTTGGCGTGAGCGCTCACCCCAACGCTGGCTTGCCAAATGAAATGGGCGAATACGACGAATCTCCTTCTGATATGCAAAAACAAATCGTAGGATTTTTAGACCGAGGTTTGGTGAACATCATAGGTGGTTGCTGCGGTACTACTCCCGCGCACATCAAGGCCATCGCTGATGCCGCTGCAAAATACCAGCCCAGAAAATCGATCAATTTCACATTTGAAACAACACACTGATATGCCTTTACATCCCGATTATCCCGGTGACTACAAATACAAGTGGCACAACTATCAACCGCTGCGCTTAAGCGGACTAGAGCCCCTCGTGCTTACGCCCGAAACCAATTTTGTGAACATCGGCGAACGCACCAATGTTACCGGATCAAAAGCATTTTTGCGCCTGATCAAAGACGAAAAATACGATGAAGCACTCGTCGTTGCGCGTGATCAGGTAGAAGGTGGCGCTCAAATTATTGACATCAACATGGACGAAGGCATGATTGATGGCGTTGAATCCATGAAACGATTTTTAAACCTCATCGCTGCTGAACCAGACATATCAAAGGTTCCCATCATGATCGATTCTTCGAAATGGGAAATCATCGAAGAAGGCTTGAAATGCGTGCAGGGAAAATGTATCGTCAACTCCATCTCCCTAAAAGTAGGTGAAGAGCGTTTTATTTGGGAAGCCAAACAAGTAAAAAAATATGGCGCCGCAGTGATTGTGATGGCTTTCGACGAAGTAGGTCAGGCCGACAATTACGAACGAAGAATTGAAATCGTAAAGCGCTCTTACGACCTTTTGGTTGGACCAAAAATCAACTTTGCGCCACAGGATATTATTTTCGATTTAAATATTTTTCCTGTCGCAACAGGAATGGAGGAACACCGCAAAAATGCCGTCGACTTTTTTCAAGCAACAAGATGGGTGCGCGAAAATTTACCTGCTGCCCACGTGAGTGGCGGTGTGAGTAACGTGTCGTTTTCATTTAGAGGAAACAACGCCATGCGTGAGGCAATTCACTCTGCTTTTCTTTACCATGCGATCAAAGAAGGAATGGACATGGGCATTGTGAACCCTGCCATGTTAGAAGTTTACGACGACATCAACAAAGATTTATTGGAGCGTGTTGAAGATGTTTTGTTAGACAGAAGAGACGATGCAACAGAGCGTTTATTGGAGTTCGCTGAATCGGTAAAAGGTGGAACAAAAGAGAAAAAAGCCGACGATGCTTGGCGAAGCGAAAGCGTTGAAAAACGCCTGGCGCACGCTTTGGTGAAAGGCATTGCTGATTTTGTGGAAATTGATGTAGAAGAAGCCCGTCACCAATACACCCGTCCGCTGCACATCATCGAGGGTCCGTTGATGGATGGGATGAACATTGTTGGCGATCTTTTTGGAAGCGGAAAAATGTTCCTTCCGCAAGTGGTGAAAAGTGCGCGTGTCATGAAAAAAGCAGTGGCCTATCTTCTTCCTTTTCTCGAAGCCGATAAAAGTGAAGGCACGAGCACCTCAGCCGGAAAAGTGCTGATGGCAACAGTGAAAGGAGATGTTCACGACATTGGAAAAAACATTGTTGGCGTTGTTTTGGCTTGCAATAACTATGAAATCATCGACATCGGTGTAATGGTCTCTTGCGACAAAATATTGGCAGAAGCCATAAAACACAATGTAGATATTATTGGACTCAGCGGCTTGATCACGCCGTCGCTTGACGAAATGGTTTATGTTGCCAAAGAAATGGAACGACAAGGCTTTAAAATACCCTTATTGATTGGTGGTGCAACAACATCAAAAGTGCATACTGCCGTTAAAATTGAACAACACTATACAGGCAATCAAGCGGTACACGTGCTCGATGCCTCGCGTGCGGTAACCGTTGCCAACTCTTTGCTGGGTGAAAACAAAGCGAAATACGTAGAAGACGTTAAGGCCGAATACGATCGCATGCGCGTAAACCACGCAAAAAAGAAAGCACAAAAAGACACCATTAGCATTGAAGAGGCGCAAAAAAACCACTTTCCAATAGAATGGAAGTCGGAGGACATTGTGAAGCCTAAATTTCTCGGCGTTAAAACAATTACAGACATTCAACTCGAAGAAATTGTACCTTATATTGACTGGACACCCTTCTTTCAAACCTGGGAGCTGCACGGCAAATTTCCAAAAATACTGGAAGACAAGGTCGTGGGCGTTGAAGCAACTACGGTATACAACGATGCACTTAAAATGTTGAATCAAATTGTGGCTGAAAAATGGCTCACCAACAAAGCGGTCATTGGCTTATGGCCAGCGAATGCGGTGGGCGATGACATAGAATTATATACCGACGAAAGCAGAACGACCTTACTCGATAAATTCCACATGCTGCGTCAACAATCGAAAAAAACAGACGATGCCTACAACATGGCTCTGTCTGATTTCGTTGCTCCCAAAACAACAGGAATCGCTGACTATATGGGTGCATTTGCAGTAACAACAGGCTTGGGTATTGAACCGCATATCGCAAAATTTGAAGCCGACCACGACGACTATTCAAGCATCCTACTGAAGGCATTGGCCGATCGCCTGGCAGAGGCCTTCACCGAGCTGATGCACGCTAAAGTGCGCAAAGAAATATGGGGCTACGATGCCGCTGAAACATTGACGAACGAAGCTTTAATCAAAGAAGAATACAAAGGCATTAGACCAGCGCCGGGCTACCCTGCTTGCCCTGACCATACTGAAAAATGGACCATCTTCAAGTTATTGGATGCCGAAAAAAATGCGGGTATTCAATTGACCGACAGCTTGGCGATGTATCCCGCTTCGTCTGTTAGCGGCTGGTATTTCGGTCACCCGAAAAGCAAATATTTTGGCATCGGAAAAATTGAAAAAGACCAGGCTGAACAATACGCACAGCGCAAAGGGGAATCTCTTGAGTTTATTGAAAAATGGTTGTCACCCAATTTGAATTATTGATGAAAAACTTGATTTTCCTTTGCTTGCTAAGTGCTGCGAGGCTTTCAGCGCAAAGCACCGACTCTACAAAAACGGATTTCAGCGGACGCTGCTTTTGTGAATCGTGCATAAAAGCGCACAAAGAGCACAAGCCCTTTGTAGAAAAGAAAACGCAAGTCGCCCAAGAGAAAATCACAGCACCCAAGAAAAAAGAATTTACGCTGACGGAAGTGGGCGCAAGCATTGACACAGGACAAATCTACGTTTTAAAACACGTGCGTTTCGTGGCTGAACAATCCATATTTATGGACCGTTCGTATTTAGAGCTGGATCAACTCTATAAATTTTTATTGATGAATCCCACAGTAAAAATTTCCATTCAAGGGCACGTCAATGGTCCGGGATCTCCCAACACGCCCTATTACCAAAAACTATCTGAAGACCGCACGCAGGCAGTGCAAATGTATCTGATGGAACATGGCATCAAATCAGCGCGCCTTAGCAAAAAAGGGTTTGGCAATAGTAAAATGCTTTTTTCTTCGCCCGAAAGCGAAGCTGAAGCCGAAGCAAATAGAAGAGTAGAGATCTTAATTACTGCAAAATAGCCGTATCCAATCTTTTCGAACTTATCTGCTACGCAACCACCTCCTCAAAACCTATCCTTCTCCCAGTAACTTGTCGTCAATGTCGTTGAAGTTTGGCGTACCCTGCAATTCCTCGCAGTTGAAGTTTTCGCCGCGCAAGCTTTCAGGCACTGGAATACTTCCCTTTGATACTTTCAGCGTTGGATCCTTCCACAAACTGTTCATGTAGTATCCCCAAATTGGAAGGGCTGTATTGGTACCCATACCCAATTGAAGAGAGGTGAAATGCGCACTTCTGTCGTCACATCCTACCCAAACACCAGTTACTACATCAGGGGTAATGCCCATGAACCAACCGTCGGATTGATTTTGTGTGGTACCCGTTTTACCGGCAATCTTAATAGAATACGGAATGCCTCCATAAGGCTTCGCCGGATTTCGCAAACGAACACCAGTACCGTAGGTTTTTTGTCCTTTTACCATAGGGCCATAAGCCGCAACACCCGACAATAATTCAACCATTTTATAAGCACTTTCTTCACTCATCGCCTCACGCGATCCAGGGTTTGGTGTGTAAATAATATTTCCGTTTTTGTCTTCAATGCGTAAAATGAAAGTAGGTTCTTTCCAAGTTCCTTTATTGGCAAAGCTAGCATAGGCAGCCACCATTTCTTTGAGCGATAAATCAGCCGTTCCCAAGCAAATTGCGGGATTCGATTCAAGCGGACTGGTGATGCCGCAACGGCGCGCTACATCAATCACCGCAGCAGGACCGTACTGTTTCATAAAGTACGCAGAAATAGAATTGATAGAGTTCGCCAAAGCCATTTTTAAGGTAATTGCTTCGCCATCTAAAATGGAAGCTGCTGAATTTTTAGGTGTCCAACTCCCTTGTAAACCGTACATTCCTGCAGGAAAAGTCACCGGAATATTCAATACTTTCTCGCAGGGACTGATACCATTTTCAATCGCCGTTGCGTAAACAAAGGCTTTAAATGTTGAACCCACTTGACGGCGGCCTTGGCTCACGTGGTCGTATTGGTAGTGCTTGTAATTGATACCACCTACCCATGCCTTAATATAGCCTGTTGCAGGATCCACTGAAAGTAGGCCGGTTTGCAAATATTTTTTAGCGTAGCGCACCGAGTCGCGCAATGAAATAATCGTGTCGAAATCACCTTTCCACGAAAACAATTTTGTTTTAACCGGCTTGTTGAAAGCCACCATCATTGAATCGTCAAAGGGTTTCCAAGCACTTTGGTAGGCCTTCCAGCTGCGCTGCACACCTTCAGCCAAATCTTCAATATCTTCCTTTATCTCTTCTTTTTGCGCAGCATAAATTTCGGCTGAATCGCGGTAAGCAGCCAAGCGCTGCACCGTCTCCTCAGAAGTAGAAGTGTCTTTTTTCAAATTGTTCACTTGCGTTTGATAGTAATAGCGCTTCTCTTCCAGCATCCCTTTCTTTTCCACCAATTCATTCTGCGGCTCAAGGTATTTGTTGTACTTTCTCAACAGCTCTCTAATGTTGCTATTTCTGTCGAGTTCCTTGTTGTATCGAGCACTTGAACGAATACCGTCAATTATAATTTTGTTCACTGCAGCTTCGTATTCTTTAGCGCCCAAACCAGAAAAATAAAAAGGAGCCATTTTTTTCATGATGCCTGTTTTGTTGTTCCAGTGACTGAAAAACTTAGCTTGCAACTCACCGCCTAAATGACTTTTCACGGCATTCTCAGCATGCACCTGCATCTTCGAATTGATAGTGGTGTAAATGCGCAAACCATCGCGGTACAAATCGTAGTTTTCACCAGTGCTCGGATTAACGTGCTGTTGACACCACTTGGTCATGTATTTTCGCAATTCTTCGCGAAAATAAGTCGCTGGTCCTTCGGTATGACTGGCCAGCGACAGTTTTAAACTCAGCGGCAATACCTTGAGTGAGTCGTAAAGAGGCTTCTCCAATTTGCTGTTGCGCACCATTTGAAACATCACCACGTTGCGGCGATCACAAGTCTTCTTGCCTCTTCTAATGGGATTGAACAAAGCTGGATTCTTCGCCATTCCTACCAGCATTGCCGACTGTTCTAAAGTCAATTTATCGGCTGTAGTACTGAAGTAAATACGGGCTGCAGATTTTATTCCCACGGCATTGTTCACGAAATCAAGCTTGTTGAGATACATCGTCAATATCTCATCTTTGGTATAATGTCTTTCAAGTTTTACGGCTATCACCCACTCTTTCAACTTTTGAATAACGCGGGTAAAAATGTTGTCAGACGGACGTTCGGTAAAAAGTAATTTCGCCAACTGCTGGGTCAAAGTAGAGCCTCCACCAGCACTGCCCATCCCTTGAATAGCGCGCGCCAGTGCACGCGGATCTATGCCCGAATGTTCGTTAAAACGCTCGTCTTCCGTAGCGATCAATGCCGAAACCAAATAAGGCGACAGGTCTCCATATTCAATATTCGAACGGTTTTCTTTAAAGAAAGTACCCAGCAAAACACGGTCACTGGAATAGATTTCTGCTGCCTGATTGGTGTTTGGATTCTCTAGCTCTTCAAAAGAGGGCAAGGCGCCAAACAATTCCCATTCAGAAATGGCGACAAAGAAAATAAACACCATCAGTACGCCGCCGAAAAATATCGACCAAAACCAAATCAACTGCTTTTTGTACGCTTTAAAATTCATCACTTGTGCTTTATAATATCAAAACTTAATTACTCTGTCTTTTCTGCCTTTCGCAACTTAAACCCTACGTCCACTATGTTGCGCAGCACATCGTCGGTCATGCCTTGTTGCACGGTGAATTTGTACACGCCTGGTTTTGGAAATCGGAAATTTTTGCGGTAAGGATGCAAAAACTCCTTTTCCTTAATCGTTGAAAATCCTGAAACATCTCCCTTCCAATTGCCTTCTAAATCCATCAATTCTCCTTGAACAGTATCGCGCAACACTTGCTTGTCGGGCATTTCAATGGTAACGAAAAAATAAATATTTCGGTACTGATAGTCCATTGAAACGCGCAAATCAATGTAGGCATTGTAGCCTTGCTGTGTATCACTGATGGAATCACTTGTGAAAACAAATGGTGCGTCGCGGTGCCATTCGTGATTGGGAACAGCATAACTTTCATTGTACACCAAGCCTGTATCACAAGAAACAAGCGTCACTAAAATTAGGGCCAAAGCCAAAAAAGATGCGGACTTCATTTATTGCGGCGCTTCGTTTTGTGGTGGATTATTTGTTGGTGGATTGTTCGGGCGCGGGTTATTTTGCGGCGGACGATTGTTGTTCGGACGGGGTCCTCTATTCTGACCACCCTCATTGTTCGGACGGGGCGCAGCATTAGGGTTGTTGTTCGGACGACCTTGGCCAGCATTGTTTGAACGGGGCGTACCGTCGGGATTGTTGTTCGTGCGCGGAGCACCGCCACCTTCGTTGGGACGAGGGTTGTTTGGGCGCGGACCGCGGGAATTGTTCGGATTGTTCGGACGCGGATTGTTGTTGTTTGGATTGCGCGGCCCTGCATTTCTATTGTTGTTGTTGTTGCGCGGCGGATTATTTTTTTTGCGGTCGAAACGTGTTAAATCTGACTCGCCAACAACATTGTCGTAATCCGGTTCTGCCTTTTTCAACTGTTTGCTTTGTGGCTGTTCCACCAACAAAAACTCAGGTTGCTCGCCCTTGCGGTTCATCAGCATGATTTCTTTCACACGTGCCACAGGAACCGCGTGAAATACAGAAGGTTCGTCCTTCACGATATAATACATCAAGCCCTTAAAAATATCGGTTTTCACTTGAAAAGCGGCGCTTTTTTTCAATTGCAATTCGGTGTTTCCCTGCGGAAATTCTTTGATTGCATCGAGGTATGAATCCAACTCAAAATTGAGACAGCACTTAAGTTTTCCACACTGTCCGGCCAACTTCTGCGGATTCAAAGACAATTGCTGGTAACGCGCTGCCGAAGTATTCACCGAGCGAAAATCACTCAACCACGTAGAACAACAAAGTTCTCTTCCACACGATCCAACACCACCCAGTTTAGAAGCTTCCTGGCGCGATCCTATTTGGCGCATTTCAACACGCACCCTGAAATTTTCAGCATACATCTTGATCAGTTGTCGAAAATCAACGCGGCCGTTTGCCGTGTAAAAAAAGGTCGCCTTTGTTTTATCTCCTTGAAACTCAACATCGCCAATTTTCATATTCAACCCCAAATCAATGGCAAACTGACGCGCTTTCTGCATCGTCGGTTTTTCCATGGCTATGGCTTCGTTCCACTTATCAATGTCGGTTTGCCTTGCCTTGCGGTAAAGCTTTTTCATTTCTTCAAAAGTCACTGAGCGCTTGCTCATTTGCAATTTCACCAATTCACCAGTAAGCGACACTGTTCCAATGTCGTGACCTGGCGAGGCTTCTACTGATACGGCATCTCCCACTGCCAAAGGCAACTTGTCAACGTTCAAAAAATATCCTTTTCTATCGTTTTTAAATCTAACCTCTACACCTTGAAATTGCTCTTCTCCGCTTGGCAAAGCCATATTGCTTAGCCAATCGAAAACCGTAAACTTATTGCAGCCCTGCGTGTTGCAAGTGCCATGGCTCCCGCAACCCGCTGGTGGTGTATTTGTGTTGGTATTACCTCTTCCTGTTTCGCAACCGCTGCATCCCATATATATCTATTTTCAGCCTTAAAAGTAATAACAAATGATGGGAGTACAAAGCAGAAAAAATAAGAGTAGTTGCTCGACAAGTTTTTTTTACTTTTAACAACAACATGAGAATTTTTCGCAAAAAACCTTTGGCCCTTCTGCTCGCTCAAAGCGATGAAAATCAGCCACATAATGCCCTGGTCAAAACCTTAGGCGCCCGAGACCTGGCTATATTCGGAATTGCGTCGATTATTGGCGCGGGAATTTTCGGCACTATCGGTGCGGCGGCATACAGCGGCGGACCAGCTATCGCTCTGTTGTTTGTGCTCACCGCAGTGGTGTGTACATTTTCAGCCCTGTGCTATGCCGAAATGGCTTCTTCCATTCCGATTTCGGGCAGCGCATACACCTATTCCTATGTGCTTTTTGGAGAAATCATCGCGTGGATCGTTGGTTGGGATTTACTGCTTGAATACGCCATTGGGAATATTGCGGTGGCCATTTCATGGTCGGACTATTTCACTGCATTTCTACATGGATTAGGCATTGACATTCCCGGCTACCTCTGCACCGACTACCGTTCGGCAAAAAAACTGGCCGGACTCGTTTGGAAGACTGCACCGCAATTGGGTCCGCTTAAAATTATTGTTGACCTCCCGGCGCTGTGCATTGTTTTCATCATCACTTGGCTGGCCTACAAAGGCATCAAAGAATCGCGCAACTCTGCTACTGTTATGGTGGTGGTGAAATTAGTAGTGTTATTGATCGTCATTGCCATTGGTGTATTTTACGTTGACCCAAAAAACTGGTCTCCATTTGCGCCCAATGGCCTGTCGGGAATGCTCAAGGGAATTTCTGCCGTGTTCTTTGCTTATATCGGCTTTGACGCCATCTCCACCACCGCCGAAGAATGTAAAAATCCACAGCGAGACATACCCAAAGGAATTTTATGGTCGCTGGTCATTTGCACTGTTTTATACGTCGCGATTGCACTCATTTTAACGGGCATGACTTCCTACCAAAACTTAAATGTGGGCGATCCTTTGGCGCTGGTTTTTGAAAAAGTTGGACTCCCGTGGGTAGGCGGACTCGTTGCTTTTAGCGCCATTATTGCCATGGCGGGGGTACTCCTTGTATTTCAAATCGGACAACCCCGCATATGGATGAGTATGAGCAAAGACGGGCTTTTGCCACAATACTTCTCGAAAATTCATCCTAAAAATCACACCCCAGCCTTCGCCACAGTCGTTACTGGATTTGTAGTAGCCTTGCCTTTGCTTTTTATGAATTTAACAGAAGTCACCGATCTTTGTAGCATTGGAACCTTGTTCGCTTTTACTTTGGTGTGCGGCGGAATTTTACTGCTGCCAAAAGATGGTAAAAACTTGCCGCCCAAGCGCTTCAAAGTACTGTATATCAATGGAAAATACCTCTTACCCGCCATTGTTCTGGCTTTGGCGATTGTACTGTGGAACTTTTACGAAGATGCCATTCTGCATTTTTTTAATGACTGGAAAAATCCTGCCGACAAAATACCCACCCTTCTATTTTTGCTGGTGCTTTTGGTGATGACCGCACTCACCTTTCTGAAAAATCTTTCGTTGATTCCTGTTTTAGGACTGCTCTCCTGCCTCTATCTTATGTCCGAATTGGGCGCCTTAAATTGGCTGCGTTTCTTTATTTGGATGGGCATCGGACTCGCGATTTACTTCTTGTACAGCTATAAAAAAAGCAAAATAGTCTAAGTCTTTGCCTTGCGAAAATCACCCGGCGCAACGCCATTCTCAGCTTTGAACACCCTGTTGAAATGCGAAACATTGGAATAACCTACCACATATGCAATTTCAGAAATGCTGACCCCGGTATTGAGCAACAAACGCTTGGCCTCCGTCATTCTCAAATTGTTCAGGTACTGCTTGAACGATTGCTGGTATTTCTCCTTCACCACCGCCGAAATTCGAGCATCCGATATCCCGATTTCCCTTTGTATGAGCGCCAATCCTAAGGCCGGATTGGCATAATTGGCGGCGATGTAATCCAATATCTTTTGCTCAGTATCTACCGATCCCGTGTGTTCTGCCGTGCTTTGATAGGGTATAAAAATCATTTTCTTTTTCGTAAAGTAAACGTAAAGCAGAAGAAAACATCCAAAGAGAATTCCAGCCACAAGCACATATAAATAGTAGTAATTGTAGCGCGACAAAGTGAGTGCACTTAAAGTCACTTCGTCACTCCAATGCATTTTACCAGCCGAACTGTGTTCAATATTGAACGACTGTACTTTGCTGAAGCTGGGATGAAGTCCGCTGCCATTTTCAATACCATTGTCGCCATACCACCATTCGGGCACCACAAATTTTTCCAGCGGAATTTCATAAACACCATCGATCACGCTGTCTTCAATGGAGTACACAAAAGCCATATAGGAGTTGGGATTGGAAGGATTGGAAAATCCATCGCAAAAAACGCGAATCGTAATGGGCACTATTTTACTGTGCTTTGCCTTGATGCGAATGACGAGTGACTCATAAGCACTAATGTCCATATAGTTATCCGCCGCCTTTGGCCCAATAGCAATTCCTGCATACGGATACAATACTTCAGCGTCTAAAGTGTCCACAAACGAAATACTTTTTTTTGCATCAGCCAACAAATGAATGCGCGAATTGCCACCATCACTTGAATCATTGTACAGCTTTAACTGCATTGCTGGCGCCAAAGGAAAAAGACTTTGTTCGACTTTTCGAAAATTAAACAGCAAGGCAGAAACCAATACAGCAAAAAGTATTGAACCAAGTGCAATCCGCGAAAGAAGTCCTTGCTGCATAGAATAGATTTGAACTAAAATAAGAAAAGAGGTTGTGCGTACAACCTCTTTTCTAAACCTAACATACTATACCCCTATAATACGCAAACCTATTTTGAACCTCTATTCGCTTCAGCAATCTTTGCTGTTTCAAGTTTTTTAAAAACAGACGGCCCATTGGGGTGGTGCCGTCTATTTTTACTAGGGATTCAATTTACTTTTCTTACTCCAAAGATATACTAAAGGGGAGGCGGATGCACGAAAAGTCCCGCGACATACACCGGACACTTGTAAAAATGACACCGGACAATAGCAAGACGAATAAAGCTAAGTAACTGATAAAAAGAAACTTAACAAAAGACATTAGTTTTCC
>CANFBW010000059.1 GCA_947444925.1 Flavobacteriales bacterium
CAAATTCCTCTAACATTCCCTGACTTACTTTATAAGCCCCATTGTATTCGGCAACTTCTTCACCAATTAAATACACTTTGGAATCTGCACGCATCTCTTCGTTTAAGGCCTCACGCAATGCCTCTCTGAATTGTAATACTCTCATATAATTTTTTTAGCGGGGCTAAAATAAAAATAATCTCTTACAATAAAGAATCAGCGGCTCCTTCTTTTAAATTATGAGTGCAACAACAGCTATTTTAGGTAAATTTGAATCTGTATCCTACAAAAAAATAGCCATGCACTTGATCGACCTTAGCCATACCATTGAACACGGATTAATCACCTACAAAGGCTTACCCGCTCCAATCATCTGCGATTTTTTATCCCGGGAAAAATCACGTGATTTTTATGAAGAAGGCACAGAATTTCAAATTGGCAAAATTGAAATGGTGGGCAACTCGGGAAACTACATTGATTGTCCTTTTCACCGTTTTGCCGATGGAAAAGATTTGAGTGAGGTCGCACTCGATAAATTCGCAGACTTGGACGCCCTTGTAATTACGCACGACTACTTAAAAAACGGACTGGCGATCGACAAACAAGTTTTTCAAAATTTGCACTTACAAGGAAAGGCTGTTTTGGTGCACACCAACTGGTGTCAAAAATGGAATACAGATGCCTACTATGAAAATCATCCACACTTAACAAAGGATGCTGCTGAATATTTGGTGCAACAAAAAGTAAAATTAGTAGGAATTGATTCCTACAACATTGACAGCACCACAACAAATCAACGTCCCGTTCATTCCATACTTTTAAAAAATGAAATATTAATCGTCGAGCATCTGACCAACTTGAATCAATTGCCGTCGGATACGTTTAAATTTTCCGCTGTACCGCCTAAAATTAAAGGAATGGGAACTTTTCCGGTGAGAGCCTTTGCGAGAATAGTTGATTAGTCTACAATAAATAAAATCAATGTTTTTATTTTCAGGGCGATAGATCCTTCCGTCGTCAGGAAGACACCCACTCTCAAGCAACTCTTATTTACACTCTGGCTGTCTTCCTGACATTTGATATTAAGAGGAGAAACGAAGTTTCGGTCTTAAAAGGATCTATCGCCCTGGTAATAAACCAATAATTTTTTTGTACCAAACCCACGATAAATAAAGTTCATTCTCAATTTTATTTATCTTCATTCGCTTGACCTAAACTAATCACAATGATTGCTAAAACTCCTTCACCTCCCTACTACGCAGTAATCTTCACTTCTATCAGAACCGAGGCAGATAAAGACTACCAGCAAACTGATGAAAAAATGTTTGAATTGGCAACACATCAAGATGGATTTTTAGGTGTTGAAGCAGTAGCAGGAATTGCCGTTTCCTATTGGAAAGATTTAGAATCCATTAAAAAATGGAAAGAAAATACGGAACATTCTGAAGCTCAAAAAAGAGGAAAAACAGAATGGTACAAATCCTACAAAACAAGAATTTGCAAAGTGGAAAGAGATTATGATTTTAACAAATGAACAACGTGACTTTTCCCACACTGCGCAGTCCACGCTTATCCCTCATAGAAATCAATAGCCAGCACCTTGATGATTTGTTTGAGATCCTTTCTGATCCAATGGTGAGGAGGTACATTGATGCTACACCGCACAGAACCACAGTAGAAACAATGCGAAAAATTCTATTTTACAAAAGAATCTTTATTAAAATCCGCGGCATCCAATGGGGAATAACCCTGCACAACTCTGCGGAATTACTAGGCAGCATCGGCTATACCAAACAACCAGAAAAAAACGTTATTAAACTAAGCTTTGATCTAAAACAAAAACATTGGAACAAAGGCATCATGACCGAAGCCCTAGAGTGCGTCATGACCTATGTTGCTGCAAAAAAGGGCATTCACAAAGTGACGGCCTATGCTTTCAGTGACAATTTAGCATCGCAAAAAGTCTTGCTGAAAAATGGCTTTACACCACAAGATGAGCTACCCAACGAATTATTGCTCGACAACCAAGTTCGGATATTGCTTTCCTTTTCTCTAAAGACTGCGCAAAATGCGTTGTAGAAATTATTTTTTTACTTCTGAACAAAACCTTTTCCTTTTAGCTGCGTAAAGCCATTAGTTGTCCTACTCTTTTGACTCAAGTCACCTGAATAACCACAACTTTTTTTTAACATTGAACAATTAAAATCTACAGTCGAATTATGAAGATTCTTGTTTGTATCAGCTCGGTGCCCGACACTACCACAAAAATTACTTTTGCGGACGGCAACACAAAATTCAACACTGCCGGCGTGCAGTTTGTGATCAACCCTTACGATGAATTTGGCCTTTCCCGCGCCATGCAACTCAAAGAAACCTTGGGCGGCAACGTTACCACAGTCACTGTTGGTCGCGCCGATACCGAACCTGTAATACGCAAAGCCTTAGCCATTGGTGCCGACGATGCCGTGCGCATCGATGCCGATCCAATGGACTCCTTGCAAGTGGCCACTGAAATCGCCAACTACGCCAAAGACAAAGGCTTCGACCTCATCATCACCGGTCGCGAATCCATTGACTATAACGGAGGCGCTGTACCCGGAATGATAGCCGAAATATTGGGCATCAACTCCGTTTCGCCTTGTATCAAAATAGACATCGACGGCAACTCCGCCACCCTGCAAACGATCATCGACGGCGGTAAAGAAGTGCTAAAATCAGCCCTTCCTCTAGTTGCCGCAGCGCAAAAAGGAATGGTAGAAGAAAGTGAATTGCGCATTCCAAACATGCGCGGCATCATGGCTGCCCGCAGCAAACCGCTAGAGGTCATCGCCGGCTCAGCCGCAGGCAACGCCAAATTCAACAGCTTTGATTTACCTGCGCCAAAGGCAGCTTGTAAAATGGTTTCGGCCGACAATGTTGAAGAATTGGTCAACCTATTACACACAGAAGCAAAAGTTATTTAATACTCTAAAAATATAAGATATGTCAGTATTGGTATTCGCTGAAAATTGGGACGGAGCTTTTAAAAAATCAACCTACGAGGGAGTAGCCTACGCTGCTGGCCTTGCACAAAGCGTTGGTGGAAATGTTACCGCAGTAGTCATTGGCGCAGTAAGCGCTGAAACGGCAGCAACACTTGGAAAATATGGAGCCGCTAAGGTTTTGCAATTCGACGGAAACGATGTAAACCACCAAGCAACCGCAACTATTTTGGCACAAACAGCAACAGCTGCAGGTTCAAAATACGTGGTATTCAATGGTACCTGGAAAAGCAAAAGCACCGCGCCGCGCCTGGCAATTAAACTCAATGCTGCAATAGCGACCGAAGTGGTTGAATTACCTTCTACCAATTCGCCCTGCGTTGTAAAGAAAAAAACATTTTCAGGCAAAGCTTTCGCCCATGTAGAATTGAATGCCGAAGTTAAAATAATTGTACTTTCTCCCAATGCTTATGGCATCAAAGAAAACGAGCTAAGTGCCGCTTTTGAAAAAACATCTGGAACGGGCAGCGACAAAGACGCTTCGTTGCAACACGTGGAATACCAAAAAACTTCTGGCAAAATCAATTTGACCGAAGCCGAACTGGTGGTGAGCGCTGGAAGAGGAATGAAAGGTCCCGAAAATTGGGGAATGATTGAACAACTCGCTGAGGCTTTAGGCGCCGCTACGGCTTGCTCGAAACCCGTTGCCGACATTGGCTGGAGACCGCACCATGAACATGTTGGTCAAACTGGCATCGCCGTTGCACCAAACTTATATATTGCAATTGGTATCTCAGGAGCCATACAGCATTTGGCCGGAATCAGCTCTTCTAAAAAAATTGTGGTCATCAACACCGATCCCGAAGCGCCTTTCTTCAAAGCGGCCGACTACGGAATTGTGGGTGATGCCCTGCAAATAGTGCCCAAACTAACAGAAGCCATTAAAAAATTAAAAGGCTAAAAGACAACACAATGCCACTAAAGTAAAGACCAAAAATTCGATAGTAGATATCGTAATACTTTTTCCTTACTTTTGTTTTTTGTAAAATTTTGCCTTCTAAGGATTGATGAAGAAAATTAATTTAGACATAATAGGCTTGTCCTACAGTCAAACACAAACTGGCGCATACGCACTTGTGCTTGGCGAGCGCAATGGAAAACGCAGACTACCCATCATCATTGGTGGTTTTGAAGCACAAGCCATTGCTATTGAATTGGAAAAGATGACGCCCAGCCGTCCACTGACCCACGACTTATTCAAAACCTTTGCAAATACTTTTGACATCAACATCAAAGAAGTCATCATCTACAACTTGGTAGAAGGTATCTTCTTTGCTAAATTGATTTGTGAAAAAGACGGTAAGGAAGTAGAAATCGATGCGCGTACCTCTGACTCTATTGCATTGGCCGTTCGATTCAGCTGCCCCATCTCAACCTTCGAATTCATTTTGGCATCAGCAGGGATTTTACTGGAAGACGAGCAGCAACCCAACGATGGTGACAATGACGACGAAGATGAATTGGAAGACCCCATCGAAGAACTCTTGCAGGCAAGCAACAAAGACATTAAAACATTGCCCCTCGACGAGCTCGAAAAATACCTCGAAGAAGCCATCGCCATGGAAGACTACGAGCGTGCATCACAAATCAGAGACGAACTCAAACAAAGAAAAGCTTTATAAATGCATCGCTCCTGTGCTGTATAATAAACAGGAGCTTTCCATTTGACCGATAAAAAAGAAAACGCGACAAATGAAACAATACCTCGATCTCCTGCAACACATCGTCATCAACGGAGCTTCAAAAGAAGACCGAACGGGAACAGGAACCATCAGTGTATTTGGCTACCAAACGCGCTTCGACCTCAACGAAGGTTTTCCGCTCATCACCACAAAAAAATGCCACTTGCGCTCCATCATCCACGAATTGCTGTGGTTCTTGCAAGGCGACACCAACATCAAATACCTCAAAGAAAACAAGGTGTCGATTTGGGACGAATGGGCCGATGAAAATGGAAACCTCGGACCTGTATACGGCTACCAGTGGCGCTCATGGCCCACACCCGACGGCCGACACATTGATCAAATCAGCAACTTAATTCAACAAATAAAAAACAATCCCGATTCACGCCGACTCATTGTCAGCGCTTGGAATGTGGGTGAAATTGAAAAAATGGCACTTCCACCCTGCCACGCTTTTTTTCAATTTTATGTTGCCGACGGAAAACTATCTTGTCAACTCTACCAGCGCAGTGCCGACGTTTTTTTGGGCGTGCCCTTCAACATCGCGTCATACGCGCTTTTGACGATGATGGTCGCGCAGGTATGCGACCTTAAACTTGGTGATTTCGTGCATACTTTTGGCGACACACATTTGTACAAAAACCACTTAGAACAAACGAACTTGCAACTGTCGCGCGAACCACGTACATTGCCTACTATGAAAATCAATCCAGCTGTGAAAGACATATTCAGTTTCAAAATCGAAGATTTCGAACTGCTGGGCTACGATCCACACCCCCACATTAAAGCACCTGTAGCGATATGAAAGTATCCATCATCGTCGCAACAGGATTGAACAATGCCATTGGCAAAGACAACACCTTGCTGTGGCACCTGCCTTGGGATATGAAATACTTTAAAGAGCGCACCACAGGTCACCACATACTTACCGGCCGCAAAAACTACGAGTCGATACCCGAAAAATACCGCCCTCTTGCCAGTCGCACCAACATGGTGGTGAGCCGAAATACCCATTTAAAAATCGACGGCTGTTTGGTTTTCAGCTCCATCAAAGCGGCCATTGAATGCGCCCTTTCCAAAGGCGAAAAAGAACTCTTCATCATCGGCGGCGGCGAAATTTACAAGCAGGCCTTAGAACAAGATCTCGCTACGCACATCTACCTCACCCGTGTGCACGCCACTTTTGAGGCCGATACTTTTTTTCCTGAAATCGACAACAGGAAATGGAAAATACTCTCGGAAATTTTCTGCCAAAAAGACGAAAAAAACAAGTACGACTGTACTTTTTACGAAATGCAGAAAATAGGCTAAACAGCTTACCGGTCGCCCAAAATGTAGTCCGGCAACATTTTATACAACAGCTACTATACTTCAATGACGCAGAAAAATCAGCAAAATGCAAGTCCACTAAAAAAAGGCTAACCTTTTGCCCATCTTCTTCGTCTAAGTTCTACCTATCTTCACTTATGAAACATTTGTTACTTGCATTTTTTAGCCTCGTGCTCTTCAGCTGTGAAACAGCAAAAACCAATACAGAGCTAAACTCCTGTAAAGACAACGCTTTGGCTGAAGTCATTTACCTTGATGTGTACAAACAATCGCAAATATATTTGAATCTATTTTTAAGCAAACAGTCTCCTTCAGATACCGCCATTAAATTCATCAGCACTGCAAACCCCAACAGTATTGCCTTTCCTTTTGTCCTCACCGTGCAATTTGGCAATAAAGACCTGTTGGGCAGTGACAACAAATTTAGAAGAGGCGCCATGATACTCACCGTCAATGCAGCGAGCTACGATGGCACTATGCTTTCCATCGATCAACTCGACGTCACTTTTGAAGATTTTTACCTCAACCAATCCAATGTGCTCGGCACGATCACCCTTGTCAACAATGGCAAAAATACCAAAAACAATTACAGCTTCAACCTCAACGTAAGCAAGGGTATTGTCATCAATAGCAACGGCACCATGTCTTGGGAATCTCTTAAAACCCTTGAAATGACAGCTGGAGCAAGCACACGCAGCAATATTTTAGACGACACCTATCTGCTCAGCGGCAGCGCATCGGGCAAAGATTTTAAACTCACCGACTACAGCACCAACATCGCTACCCCAATGACCATTGACCCCAATTGCCGCTGGTTCATATCAGCGGGTATCACCACTGTTGAACCCAACAATCTCGATGTACGCAATGTGAACTATGGCCTGGCTGGAAACTGTACAGGACAAGTAGAGGTGCAAATAAAAGAACAAAGCCTCAATTTTTCAATGCAGTAATTATAGCAAATTTCTACAGCAAGACCTACCCTCCCTTTTGGCGCAGAGGACTATCATAGCCTTTTGCATACCGCGAGATGATGCACTTTCTGCCAAAACACAATCCCTTGTTTTGTAGTTTTAAAATCCCCTTCCTTTTGGTATCTTTGGCGCTTGTAAATAAAGACGGGTGAGCGTATTACACGTCTTCAATGATCAACACAAAGTGCAACAGTATGAGTAAAGAAATGTCACTGGAAGACTTATCCAGCATCAAAGGCGCAACAGCTTCAAAGGCCGTAGAGGCTCTTTTCAGCAGCATTAAAAATGCGGCCTTGCCTGCCGAAAGCAACGACTTCAACGCCACGCACGCCGCCGAACTCGATGACCTGCGCGACGATCAAGTGCACAACAGTTCTGACCTCGAAAAAAAGCTCATCAAGCAGAATTTTCCAAAAGAGAAAAACGGCTATTTAGTAGTATCCAAAGTAATTGAGAATTAATGGCTTCACAAATTATACAACTGCACGAAAAGCTCGTTAACAAAGAGATTTCCTGCACGCAACTCATCAAAGAAAAATTAAAGAGCCTGGAGCAAAACCAGTACAACTCTGTAAATTTTTTACTCGCTGAATCGGCTTTAGCAAAAGCAAAAATCGTTGACGATAAAATCGCGAAAGGCGAAAAAATTGGCGTGCTCGAAGGCATTCCCTTCGGCGTTAAAGATGTTTTTATGTTGCAAGGCGAACACGCTTCAGCAAGCTCCAACTTCCTTAAAAATTATATTGCGCCCTATACCGCAACAGCGATTCAAAAGCTCATCGACGCCGGAGCAATTCCGGTTTGTAAAGAAAACGCCGATGCTTTCGGACACGGAAGCACCAGTGAAAATACTATTTTCGGCGCCGTTAAAAATGCACACAACGACCAATTGGTGGGTGGCGGATCAAGCGGCGGAAGTGCAGTGAACGTAGCCAAAGGCTACACTGCTTTTTCTATTGGTGGTGACACCGGTGGTTCTATTCGTCAGCCTGCTGGCTTCAACAAAGTGTACGGACTAAAACCAACTTACGGTCGCGTTTCGCGCTTCGGACTCATGGCCTACACTTCGTCTACCGACTGCGTTGGACCTATCGCTTCAAGCATCGAAGACATTGAAATTGTAATGAATACCATCAGCGGAAAAGATTACCACGATCAAACAACCTACGCATCTTCTCCCATAACTTTGAACGCTGCACCTGAAACCTTGAACTTCAGTGTTGGTTACTACTCCGACTTCATCGACAACAAAGGATTAGATGCCGATATCAAAAAAGATTTCTTGGCAGTGATCGAAAAAATAAAAGCAAAAGGCATCACCGTAAAAGCATTAAACTTCGGATCTACCGACAGCTTAGTGTCAACGTACTACGCACTGGCAATGGCTGAAACGGCTTCTAACTTAGCGCGCCTCGACGGTTCCATGTACGGCGAACGCGCCACTGCCGACACGCTAAAAGAAAGTTATGCCATCACGCGCTCTGAAGGATTTAGCGAAGAAAGCAAACGCCGAATCGTTGGCGGTAATCAAGTGCTGTCGCAAGGTCACGCCGATGAAATATATTTGAAAGCACGCGCATTGCGCAGTCAAATAATGTCACACTTCGACAAAGATTTTACAGAAGTATCAGTGATACTTTCTCCCGTTTCTCCAAGCACGCCTCCATCCATTGGCAGCAGCTTGAAAGATCCATTAGCGATGTACCTTTCCGACATTTACACCATAGGTTTTAGCTTGGGCGAATTACCTACGCTTACCGCTCCTGTTGGCACTGCCACAGGCATACAAATCACCACTGCTAAAAAGCAGGATGAATTGACTTTACAATTTGCGAAATTTTTAAAAGAAGTACTTTAATGGAAATCGATAAACTCACGCAGAAGCTCGACCACCTTGGTTTAGAAGTGGTGATTGGATTAGAAACGCACATCCGACTCAATACCAAAACCAAACTTTTTTGCGCCTGTGCGAATCAAGAAACAAATGAAGCCAATCAAAATATTTGCTCGGTATGTACGGGGCAAATGGGCGTGCTTCCGTCCATCAACAAAGAGGCGATACGCAAAGCCATCGTGTTTGGTAAAGCAGTGAATTGCGATTTTAAAAACGAAGTGATTTGCTGGGACCGTAAACACTACGAATATCCCGATCAGCCTAAGAATTTTCAGTTAACGCAGTTTCAAAAACCCATCATTCCCAACGGCGAAGTACAGTGCTACAGAGAAGATGGAACGAGCTTTTCCGTGCAACTCGAACAAGTGCATTTAGAGGAAGACGCGGCGAAATTGATGCACGAAAAAACACAGACCTTAGTCGATTTCAACAAGAGCGGTGTGCCGCTCATTGAAGTGGTGACTAAGCCTTGCATGCGCGACATGAACGACGCATCCATCTACGCACAGTACCTACAGCGCATCGTACAAAACTTAAATATCTCTGAAGCGAACTTAGAAAAAGGTGAATTTAAATCGGATGTCAGCGTATCTATTCGCAAAAAAGGGACCGACGCTTTAAACGCGCGTACCGAAATAAAAAACCTCAACTCTTTCAAGTTTATGATAGAGGCGATGGAAGAAGAAGTGAGCAAACAGCTGGAATACTACGAGCAGCACAGCGAATTCCGTCCCGACCAAACCACAGTGCTTTTCGACGCCGATTTGAAGAAAACCAAAACGATGCGTAAAAAAGAATTCGCTGCCGATTACCGTTTTGCTCTCGAACCAGATATTCCTTTTGTGAACATCAAAAAAGAAGTTGCAGCGATCACCGTCGACACGAGCTTACTGCCTTTCGCCATCGAAACTACTTTGATTCAAGGTGGTGTTCGTCCGCAAGACGCCAAGTTTTTTACTGCCGATGCCGAACGCTCACAACTGTTTTTGGGCATCAATAAAAAATTAAACGCTCCTGCATTTATCGCCAAAACATTGGCGAATAATTTGAAGCCTGAAGATTATTCAAAAATATCGGTGGCCGTATTGAGCGATATTTTAGCGCTCTACAAAGACGAAAAAATTACGATTATTCTTTTGCAAAAGGCATTTGAGGAATTGATCGCTTCTGCAGCTTTCGACTACAAAAAATATTTTGCCGACAATACCATTTCCGACGACTCACTGCACCAAAGTATCGCCGCCGCTATCGCTGAAAACGCTGAATTGGCTGCCGAAATCAAAGGTGGCAACGAAGGCAAAGCCGGAATTTTAGTAGGTAAAGTATTGGCAAAAGTAGGCAAAGGCGCGAACGGAAAATTAATTCGCGAAATTATTTTGCAACAACTTTCATCTGGCGACAGCGCAGTTTTAGTTGCCGAAGAAGAACAAGAAGAAGGCGCAGTGAAAAAAGTTTCTGCTTCACAAGAACGCGACGACGAAGCTGCAGTTCGCGCTGTGCCCGTTATCATAAAAGATGTTTACCGCACGCACATTATTCCACAAATTACGCAAGACTCCATCTCACAATCAGTAACGCTTTCTGGCTGGGTATCTAGCGTACGCGACCACGGTGACCTAGTGTTCATCGACTTCCGCGATTCATCGTACGAAGTATTACAGTTGAGTTTGGGCCGCGAAAATTTCGCGAATTTAGAAACTTTTGCCAAGCTGAAACCTGAATCGGTCATCATGGTGACAGGTAAAATTATCTCGCGCTCTGAAGACGATTACAACTCCAGCATACGCACCGGGAAATGGGAAATGGAAGTACAAGAATTGGATATTTTAAATCTTGCCAAAACACTTCCCTTCGAAATTAAACGAGCGGCTAAGACAAATGAAGCTACCCGTCTCAAATATAAATTCCTCGATCACCGCTCAGCAGAAAATCGCTCGGCTATCATCAACCGCCACAAAGTAATTAAGTTGTTGCGCGATGTTTTAGACGATGAAGATTTCATTGAAGTTGAAACTCCAGTGCTTACCGCAGGGACAGAGGAAGGCGCACGCGAATTCATCGTGCCGAGTCGCAAGTTCGCTGGTTCGTTTTACACATTGCCGCAAGCACCGCAACAGTTCAAACAGTTGTTGATGGTGGGTGGCTTTCAAAAATATTTTCAAGTAGCGCGCTGCTTCCGCGATGAAGATTCACGCGGCGATCGTCAGCCTGAGTTCACGCAGCTCGACATGGAAATGGCCTTCTTGGGCGAACAAGACATCATGGACATCAATACAAAACTATTGACTACCGTGGTTCAAAAATTGTACAAAGACAAATGGAACATGAAGCCTTTTCAAGTAATAAAATACTGGGACTCCATGGAAAAATACGGTTGCGATCGTCCCGACATGCGTTACGGCTTGCAACTGCAAACCATCACCAACATCGTTAAAGACACTACCTTCCAAGTATTTTCAAAACCCATCGAAGAAGGTGGCGTAGTGAAATGTATTAAAGTAGATGCTGCTCTCCAACAAAAAAGATTGTCGAAGGGACAGATTGAAAAACTCACTGCCGTTGCGCAAGAAAATGGTTTGGGCGGACTCGCCTACATCATCGTCAACGAAAATGATTTGCAATCACCTATCATCAAATTCTTGGGTGAAGAAATTGCTGCGAACATTATCAAAATAACAGAAGCTAAGGTAGGAGACGTTGTTTTCTTCTCGGCAGCATCTTATGCCACTGCGAACAAAGCACTCGATCAGGTGCGTCAGGAATTAGGCAGAATGCTTAATCTTATCCATCCAAAAGAATTGGCGCCGGTATGGGTAGTTGATTTTCCTTTCTTCGAAAAAACAGACGAAGGCCGTTGGACATTTACGCACAACCCTTTCTCCATGCCAAAAGTAAAAGATCTCGACAAACACATGAAGAGCGAAAACGTTGGCGACATCATCGCACAACAATACGATTTAGTACTCAACGGTTACGAAATAGGTGGTGGTTCAGTACGTGCCCATAAGGCAGAAATACTCGAAGCTACCTACCGCAACATGGGGTACGACAAAGACGAAATGAAAAAGAGTGTTGGCCACATGTACGAAGCTTTTCAATTCGGCGCACCACCCCACGGCGGTATAGCGTGGGGCGTTGACCGCTTGATGATGATACTCGAGCGCAAAGTTTCTATCCGCGAAGTAATGGCATTTCCTAAAACTGGTTCCGGCGAAGATTTAATGTTCAACTCTCCATCGCAATTATCAAAGAAAAAAGTGGAGGAGATGAATGTGCGGGTGATATAGGTCGTACAACGACAGCGGTGATAAAAAGATGAGTGTTGTTAATAGCCGATCGTTATGCAGCATCTTAAGGACGACCGACCAAATAAAAACGAATAGACAAAAATATGATTCCAGACTATCAATCAATAATGCTGCCTTTACTTGAACTCATTTCGGACGGTAAAGAATATAAAATGCGATTCGTTACAGACGAACTTGCGATAAAATTCGGTGTTACAGAAGAGGAACAAAAAGAATTATTGCCCAGCGGTGTTGCACCAGTATTTTATAATAGGACAGCATGGGCAAAAACTTATTTGAAAAAGGCTGGTCTAATTGATAGCCCCAAACAAGGGATTGTTTTTATTTCAAAGCGAGGACTTGATGTATTAAAGAAAAAACCAAGTTCAATTAATGTCAAGTTCTTAAAACAATTTTCTGAATTCGTAGAATTTCAAACCTCAAAACGAGAAGACGAAATCGAAACAGAAACTAATGACGAGCAATCGACACAAACCCCCGAAGAACTATTAGAAACAGCATATCAGAAAATAAGAAAATCGTTAGCATCGGAACTAATAAATAAAGTTGTTGAACTTTCTCCTGCTTTTTTTGAAAAACTTGTTGTTGAACTTTTAGTTAAAATGGGGTACGGTGGTTCAATCAAAGACGCTGGAAAAGCAATGGGGAAAAGTGGAGACGAAGGAATTGATGGAACAATCAAAGAAGACAAACTCGGGTTAGATATTATATACATTCAAGCAAAGAGGTGGAAACCTGGCAACGTTGTTGGCAGACCTGAACTTCAAAAATTTGTAGGTGCACTTGCTGGGCAAGGCGCAAAAAAAGGAATCTTCATTACCACTTCAAATTTCACAAAAGAAGCGATCGAATATACACCTAGAAATGAAACAAAAATTGTTTTAATTGATGGTCATCAATTAGCGCAACTAATGATTGATTATAATCTCGGATGCACGCCACAACAGACATACGAGGTAAAAAAAATAGATAGCGATTACTTTGGCGAGGAGTAATATTAAAATTAATTGCAAACAATTTCAATGAATGACCCCCGCCTCGCTTAGGCTTCTTAAGACCGAAAGTTTCTTTCTCCTCTTAATATCAAATCTAAGCGATTTTACCACTCCAAAAGCCTTCGGCTTACTTTTTTTAATTTAAATAAATACGAGGCGAAGCCTCTAAAATAGCGCTTCCGCTTAGCGAAAATAAAATGCACGCTAAGCGGGGCATCAGACATGATTCATATTGCGAAAAACAATCGTAATTGCTCAAGGCCATTGGTTACGGGCAAGTTTAATTATCAACAACACAAGCTAAATGGTATATTATTTTTTTATTTATACAATATTTACTCTTTATTCAATTTATGGCAAACTACTTATTGATTGGAGCTTCCTCTGGAATTGGGAAACAGCTGGCTCATCAGTTGGCTCAAGCGGGATCTAATGTTTACGGAACATATTGTAAGAATGAAACCACATCGGATCATCCAAACATTAAATATTTTCAACTAAATGTATTGGATGATATTATTTCACTTGATTTTCTACCCGAAATATTAGATGGCGTTATTTATTGTCCGGGAAGCATTCAGCTTCGGCCATTTGAAAGGATAAAACCAATAGACTTTGCCAATGATTACAAGTTATTGGCAGCATTAAGATTTTACAACTTGTAATCAAAAATTTAAAACTAAGCGATAACGCCGCCTCGCTTAGCGTTCTTTTCGCTCAGCGATTTTACCACTCCCAAAGCCTTCGGCTTAATTTTTCTAATTTAAATAAATACGAGGCGAAGCCTCTAAAATAGCGCTTCCGCTTAGCGAAAAGAAAATGCACGCTAAGCGGGGCATCATCGAAAATTACGCTAACAAAACCTTTGGAATAATTTTATACTACATTCACTAAACAAATTTAATGGATGGTAAATACAGCATTTCTGAACCGCACGGAATATATTTCTTAAGTTTCGCAACTGTAGGCTGGGTGGATGTTTTCACGAGACAACGCTACAGAGACATTGTGATAGACAGCTTAAATTTTTGCGTGAAAAATAAAGGCTTCATTATTTACAGTTGGGTAATAATGAGTAATCACGTGCATTTGGTTTGCAAATCAAAAACAGGAAATTTATCGGGAGTGATTCGCGACTTCAAAAGTTTCACAGCAAAGCAAATATTAAAAAGCATAGAACAAGAATCCGAAAGCAGAAGAGAATGGATGCTGACTATTTTCAATATTGCAGGAAGAAATAATTCACGCAATAAATACTATCAATTATGGCGTCATGACAACCATGCCATTGAAGTATTCAGCAATACAGTTATAGACCAAAAGATAAATTATATTCACTACAATCCTGTGGCGGAAGGTATAGTATCAAAACAAGAATACTACGTTTACAGCAGCGCTACAGACTATTGCGGGCGCAAGGGCTTAATTGAAATTGAGCTGATGGAAAGCAGCGGAGTTGAAAGAATTTGAAATACCGAAAAAAGCCGAAGGCTTTGGGAGTGGTAAAATCGCTGAGCGAAAAGAACGTTAAGCGCAGCAGTGATATAAAAATTAAAAAGACGCTGAAAAATCAGCGTCTTTTAAAACTTATAATGGGCCTGAGAAAAACTACTCCACTACTAATCTTAATACTTCATTCTCCGACGTTTTTAAAATATACACCCCTTTGCTCAAAGCGCCTACATTGATGCTGGTAGCATTCACATGAGCACTAACTACTGAACCTAAGATATTGTAAACTTCCACAGAAACAGTTTTGTTAAAAAACACTTCGCCGCTGGATGGATTAGGATAAATACTGAAATGATTTTCGTCCTTGTTCAATGAATTCACCGCAGTAATCACTTGATTGCTTGCCATGTAGTGAGGCACTTTATTGCTGCCTTTCAAATTATAAACAAACAACATACTTTTAATATTGATGGCGGAAGCAATTCCATTTTCCAATGGAGAAGCTTGTCCGAAATCATTGTCGTTACAAATCGCCAAAGTACTATCGTTGATGATGGCTAAGCCTTCTGCTTTTTCCAAGGAATCAGGCCATAAACTGTTGATGCGCATGTCCATAAACAACGTTTTAGTTACCGGAACAATGCTTGCTCCAGCTAAACCCGCAGCGTTTTTTAATGCTTCTAAAGTTTTTCCTCCGTACAAACCAGAACTCACAGGAGTAGCTGTACTAATGCCAATTTTAAAAACCTTTCTCACTATGTTTGCCGCGGAAACACCTTGCTCTATCACCAAAAATGATGTATCGTTGATAGCTACTAAATCCCCAATTTTCCAGTCTTTCGCTTTAATTTTATCGGGACCTACAGAGTAATCTCCCGGATTTAAATACGCATACATTTTAGTTGCTTTGGTGATGGGATCAATTTCCAACAAACGATGAACAAGTGATGCCTCACCCGTTGCTTTATCCGGAAACAAAATCGCACTTTGAATCAAGGCATAAATTTTACCACTTGGCGTGATCGCAACTCCTTCAAATCCACGGTTATTTTTTCTGAATTTAAAAACCGTATCAATGGCCAAATCTTCCGCTTCAGCACCCACTAAATTCGCATAAGGAGAATAACGTTTAATGACTTTTCCATTGGCATTCAAATTCCACACTGTAGCACCACCTTCCTCGCACACCCAAAAATCATTGTCTTTACCGATAACAATCCCTTCACAGTCGATTCCCCAAGCGTCTTTTGTAACATACTTTGATGCCTTGGTTAAACAATTACTCACCGTATCCGACCATGCTTCTTCCGAAGCCGTGCTGCCAAAACCTGTTGGATTTAGCACCCCTGTGGCACCAGTTCCATTCGGGCGTTTAACGGTAAAAGTTTCCAAAATCTGAATGGAATCTCCAGTGATTTTTATTCTGTGAATTTTAGGCGCATACGACGGAAAGCCATATATTTTATCATAGGTAGGAGTGCACGTTGCATTTTTCGCATCTACATTCACCCCCCTGTCACTCAAAGTATAAAATTCTTTTCCATTTGTTCCCGGAATAGAATACAACCCAGAAAATCCTCCTTCACGAAAATTAATTCCCTGATATGTTCCAATCGCGGCGGATGAATTGTTAACATAATAGTGATCCAACTGAATTTGAGCAACAAGTCCTGTGTTTATTGCCATGAATGAAACAGCGCAAAATTTTGCTGCGTAATTTTTAAGTGCATTTTTTAACATATTATAGCGTTTAAGTTTCAGCAAATTTAGCGGGAGGCTATTAAAATAAAGCACCTCAAACATTACCATAACGCTAACTAAATGTAAATTACCTGTTTAACCCTTGGGGACAGACCCCAACTCAGGAAACCCAATATCCATAAGGCCTCCTTTTTTAGGCACGATTTTTTAATCACTTTTAACGTTGCCAAATTCCTATTTTATTTCTCGCAAATAAGGATAACAGGCGTCGCTTAAAGTTATGGCAAGATCTGCACGAATCGTTTTTCCTGATGTTCCTTATCACATTACCCAGCGTGGCAATTACCGTCAGAATGTATTTGAAGATGATATTGACATGGAAAATTATATGAATTGGTTTCAAGAGTACGCACAAAAATATAAAGTGAAATTATATTGTATAACGTCAGCAAAAAGTGAACTATTAAGGGTTTAGATTTAAGAGAGATATTTCTTAATTTAATAACCTTTAAAAATTGTTCAAATGACAAAGAAAAAGAGTGCGAGTTCGTTAATCAGCGAACTAAAGAGAAAAACTAGAAAAG
>CANFBW010000060.1 GCA_947444925.1 Flavobacteriales bacterium
ACCTTAATCGACGCAGGATTGGGCGGCGCGGTAATCAACAAAAAAGGAAACACCATTTGTACTTTCAACATAGCCGGAAACAACTTGAGCGACGCAGCCTATCAATCAAATATGAGTCGACTCAAATACATGGATTCATCGCCCAGCAATTGGTCGGGGCGCAGCGGAATTTGCAGCATGGGTAGAAACATCAGTTTGAAATTAATTTTCCCTATCAACATTGTTCGCACAAAATAATACCTTTGCGCCATGACAGATTTCAAAACCATATTGAGTTCAGGCAAAGATGCTTCACCAAAGCGTTTTCATCCGTGGGTATTTTCAGGTGCAATAAAAAAAACAAGACTGCACAGCAATGGCAGCGAAGTAGAACCTGAGGAGGGCGACATCGTATCGGTATATTCCAATAAAGACGAATACTTGGGCACTGGTCATTATTCTACCAACGCATCCATTGCGATTCGCATCATCACTTTTGAAGAAGAAGTGATCGACCAAAATTTCTGGAACAAACGCATTCAAAACGCCACCGACTACCGCAAAAAAACCGGCGTTCTTTCTGCCGACACCAACATCTACCGCTTGGTGCACGCCGAAGGAGATTTACTTCCCGGATTGATCATTGACATTTATGGCAATACCGCTGTAATTCAAGCGCACTCCGTTGGAATGTACCGCGCACTGGAATTCATAGCCATCGCTTTGCAGTCAGCCTTAGGCGACAGTTTACAATGCATCTTTCAAAAGAGCAAAGAAACGCTACCAAAAGAATACGCTGTCAAAATTGAAAATTCATATTTGCTTAAAAATACAGAACCAACGCACCACGCTTTGGAATATGGCAATACTTTTAACATCAGCTGGGAAGATGGTCAAAAAACCGGTTTCTTCATCGACCAACGTGAAAACCGATATTTGCTCGCCAAATACTCCAAAAACAAAAATGTATTGAATACCTTTTGCTACTCAGGAGGCTTCTCTGTTTACGCGCTAAAAGCAGGAGCAAAACTGGTGCACAGCGTTGACGCATCAGCAAAAGCGATGGACCTTACCGATACAAACGTCGCATTGAATCCAAGCAAAGGAGAACACCAATCTTTCACCGCCGACACTTTTGATTTCTTAGAAAAAAACGATTGCTCTATCTACGATGTCGTGGTGCTCGATCCGCCAGCTTTTGCCAAACACCACAGTGTAAAACACAATGCGGTTCAAGGCTACAAACGATTGAACATGACCGCACTCAAGCAAATGAAATCGGGAAGCATCCTCTTTACCTTCTCGTGTTCGCAAGCCATTGACATGCCTTTGTTTTACGGCACTATTTTATCGGCAGCAATTTTAGCCGGAAAAAAAGTGCGTATTATGCACCAACTAACGCAACCTGCTGATCATCCTATCAATATTTTTCACCAAGAAAGCTCTTACCTAAAAGGTTTGGTTTTAGAAGTTGAATAAGCATGAAATCTGTACTATACATACTGCTCACTTTTCTGTTGTTTTGGTTATTACTGGGCGAACGCATTCCACAAAATCACAATTACCACCATTTTGCGGATAGACAAATGCTTTACGACATTCCCAATTTTTGGAACGTTGTTTCAAACGCTGGTTTCGTGCTGCTTGGCGTTTGGGGATTTTTTAAAATGAAAAACAAAAAATCTTCGCCCGCAAAAAAAGTACAGCTCACTATGTCTATCGCAATATTTCTTGCGGGGTTTGGCTCTGCGTATTACCACTACAACCCTAACAATTTCACGTTGATTGCCGACCGCATACCGATGACCATTGTGTTCGCCAGTTTTTTTATTTTGGTGCTTTACCGAAAACTCGAAGACTCTTCCGTTTTTACTTGGTATTTGCCTTTGTTAGCTGTGTCAGCCATTACCGTTTTGTATTGGTACATCTCTGAACAAAAAGGAGAAGGTGATTTACGCCCCTACGCCATTGTGCAGTATTTCCCAATATTGATTACCGGATATTTTTTAACCGAAAAATCTTTTTTTCAGCAAAACAAAATGATTTTGTGGGCGATTTTGTTTTACGCTCTGGCTAAAATTTTTGAGAATTTAGACTTAGCCATTTCTGAAAATTTCACAATGAGTGGTCATCCACTAAAACACTTTGCAGCCGGCATTTCCTGCTGGTTTTTAATCAAATGGGCCAGTGCTAAAAGCACAAAACTCAATAGCACCAGCGAAACTAAAAAAATCTAACTATTTATTTCGTTAAGACTCGCATTTGGGCTTGGTTCTGACAACCAACCTAAAGCACCCTCCATAGCAGAAAAAACCTTGAACTGGTAATTAGCACTGTTGCTACACAGTTTACCATATATAAATCCCAACGCAGTCTCCAAAGGAGAGTTGGTAACAATCGCTTCTCTAATTGAAGTAAAATAACGCTTTCTTTCCCGCTGGTGCTCATAGATTTTGCTTAGTGATGCCAACGACGAATTGTACTTAGCTTTTCTGAAATCAAGAATCAATTTCGCTTGACTATTTGGCTCTTTTGAACCCATCAAAAAATCACCCACTGCTATGGCATCTGCCATATAAATCGGTCCTTCCATTAGCGCCACCAGCACTTCTCCTTCTTCACTATAACTATAATTGACCACAAACCTCTAACTCTTAAAATATGGGGTAATATACTTACAAATAAGTACAACACACTGTTTCATAATCACAACTGCTTTAATCAAAAGAAATTAATTGAATTGCTAGCAACTCTCTCTTGAATAAACACCATGTTTTTTAGAGCAGAAACAACACTTTTTATTTGGCATAAATTAAAACCAAAATCGTTGAATCACTTCACTATCTCGTTTTTTTCAAAAGCTCTTTTTTGTTAATGCTGCACTACAATCGTGCTTGAAACACTTTCATTTTTAGCACTCGAAATTCTCACAAAGTAAGTTCCGCTGGCGTAGTTTTGTGTGGGTAAGGTAAATTGGTTTTCACCTTGTAAAGTAGCGATCATGGCTTTAAATACCTCATTGCCTTGGGCGTCGCAGATGAAAATAGAATGTGGTTTTGCTTCCTTGGATTGAAAATTTACTGTCATGGAACTTGTTGCGGGGTTAGGAAATAGCGAATTCAGTTTAAACGCAGCACCATTGTTATCAATGGCAACAATGTTAAAGGTTTCGTTTTTTCCGTCGTAATCGAATTGGGCTAAACGGTAATAGTTGATGCCTGGTAATTGCTCGTAATCCACAAAAACATAACTTAAAATATTGTTGCTATTACCGGCGCCTTTTACCTTGCCAATGCTTTCAAAATTCAGTCCGTCGGAAGATCTCATCACTTCAAAATATTCGCTGTTAATTTCACTGGAAGTACTCCAAAAGAGTTCATTAAAGTTTTTTTCATTTTTGCCAGTAAATGAAATCAATTCAACCGGAAGTGTAGTTCCTTCTTGAATTTCAACACCCATAATTATATTAGTTGAACTTGATGTTGCTTGGATTGTTTTACTTCCAGACGTTAACGCAGCCGAAATTCCACCATACATATAGTTATTCCCTAATATATTTATAATCAAGAGACACACCTGTCCCATCAGGCAATTCCATAGTTGCACTTGTATTAGTCCCATTATAACTAGTTCCAAGTATCCTTGAATTGGAAGAAATCGTTAAACTTGTAGTTTGACCTACGGCTGCTGAGTTATTCATCGCAGTAGTTCCAACGCCATAGCAATCTGTGAACGAATATGCGGAGCAAATACAAACATTATAGTTTGATCCACTCAGTGTTACTAATATTGTATTACTGCCAGTAGCTGGAGGAGTAATTTTCCATACCGACCATTGACCATCTGCAAGTCCAGAAGTAGAATAATTTGCAACGTTAGTCATTGCCACACCATTATATGTAACTCCGGTTGTTGTAACTGTAGTTGGACTAAGAACGGTCACTACTAAGAACCGTCTTGTTCCTGCAGCTGTAGTATGTGACCAAGAAAAAGTACTACTAGCACCAGGATTTACAGAATAACTACTCGTGTTTGTACACGCTAAAGCGCCCATAAGATGCATGGGTAGCAAAACAATGAAAAAAACAATCAAATTAGTGATGCAACAGTGCAAACTATTTCAATTTAAAGATCTCATAAAATTAGTAGTAGTAGTAGTAGTAGTAGTAGTAGTCATAAAAGTGTCTTATCTGCGCCACAAATGTAATAAATTCAATGTTAATAAAAAAATCATGCCCCTTGTGTTCCGCCTGTGGCGAAAGATACTTCATAGCATATAATGAAGACAATCATTCTCGAAAAACCTACGTAGAAAATCGTTTCTATTTGTACTCCTGAGGTACTCCCAAGTATCTCGCGCCTTAAACTTTAAATTACAGGTACGATTGTCACAATTTTTTAAATTGATACTAATACACCTAAGTCGTCATGAAAACCCGAAATTGCAACTGTAATTAATAAAGTAATTTGCGGTGCAAATAAAAACCACAAAAGAGAAGACGATGTTGATGCAGGCGGAGACATTGGGTTTTGGCGGAAGCGTTTTGCCACAGCTAAAGAAATGTTCGCCGAAATGACCAAGCACAACTATGACGGATACAAAGTAGCAAGCCTGCGCAATTACAATCCTGAAGGGGAAATTAAATCTTATTAATAATAAAAAAAGCGCCTTACCTTTCGGTAAAGCGCTTTCAAAAAAATGTGCTCTATTCTTAATTTACGCTGAAATTTACCACCTCATTGTTCACGGCTTTCACTGTTTGCAAATAGGCATAAATCGCCTTCAAATCTTCTTCTTCCATTCGGCTGTACATCAACCAAGGCATCACCGTATTGAATTGATTTCGCGCAATGCTTTGTGGCTTGTACGCTGAATCAGCATACATTTTAAATCGACTCACAAAAGCCTGCTCGTTCCAATTGCCAATACCTGTTGCTTTATCGCTTGTAATATTTGCCGAACGCACCGTACCTCCAGTGTACAAAGGAAACTCAAATCCACCCGCCAATTCCATGCCTTCAATTGGCGCACCTTTTTCTTGTTTGGTGTGACAGTCGGTACAACTCGCCATGGTGAACAAATACTTGCCATAAGCCAGCTTGTCGGATTTTTTAGGCATGGTCGTAAATTCTGCCTTTTTTGGAATTGTATTGATGATGATGTTCATCGGGAAATCAGAACTGGCTTCAGGTAAATCATTCACGATAGGCGTCAACGAACGAATGTAGGCGATCAATGAATATATGTCTTCTCTATCCGATTTACCATAGCTTGGATGTGGCATTACAGGAAAAAGAGCTTTTCCGTCTTTACTGACACCGCAAGTAATGGCTCTAAAATTTCTCCGTCTGTCCATTTCCCAACACCGTATGGCCTGATGTTTTTAGCATAATAGTGTCCTGGAAAACCAAACTCTTGCGTGAATTCCTCTCCACCTTTTCCCAACGTACCTTCTTTCAACGGCGCTGCAAAAGTGTTCCAATCTCGGGTTGAATGACAATCCATACAAACCGCTACCGCATTGGCCAAGTACTTGCCGCGTTCAACGCGTTCAGCAGTGTATTCAATTTTTAAATCTTCAGGATCACCCACATCTGGCAAGGCCAATTTAACGTAAGAAATCAATGCTGTAACTGCGATCACAATCACCAACAAACTGTAAAGAATAATTTTTTTCATCAAGTGAGATTTATTTTTTTTCGGCTACGAAATTAAAAAAAATATGTTTATCGGCATGACGTCAATAATATGACGAAGCGGGCGATAGATCCTTCGGAGTACCTCAGAACGACAAATGCAACCGATTTCCAATAAGAGTTTTCAAGAAACATTGCATTCCGAGGGAAAATGCAACCGATTTTCCACAAGGGTTTTTCGAGAAATGTTGTACTCCTTAGATTTGAGATTAAAAGGAGAAACGAAGTTTCGATCTTCGAAGAATCTACCGTCCTGCACTAAAATCAACCGGTGCGATTTCTAACAATCAAAAAATGAAGTATTCCTTCTTTACATTTAGATCACTCTTTCAATTTCAGTACCTTCTCCACCCAAATTCCCTTGGCGGTTGCTACCTTGAAAATATATAGACCAGGACTTAAATGCGCCAACGACACATCACTTGTCGCAGAAAAACCTACAACTTCTCCCACTGCATTGAAAACGCTAACGCTCATAAAATCTACCGCATCAATTTTAACGGAGGAAGTGGCAGGGTTTGGATACAAATGCACCGATAACTGAGTTGGTTGTGGTGCAACATTTGTCAAGCACAAGTTGCTGTTTAAAACAGGCGCTACACCTGTTGTTCCTCCTACGCACACTTTGCAACTGTCAAGAAAAGCATTGCCCCCCAACACGCCATAGCAATCGTTTTTCAATACCGCCGGATGGTGCGCCAAATCACTCACTGCTGTAATCGCCAACAAATACCATGCATCGTGCGGCAGCCATTGTTCCACCCATCTCCAATTGTGCCAATCCGCCGCCGCATAAGGCATAAAGCACACACCATTTTCCAAGGTGTCACTGGAAATTCCATTTGGAATTCCACCCTTAATGTTGGTTTTTCCAGTATAACCTGGATAATTTAAATCCCCAAAACCTGTAACCATGCAAATGCCAAAAGGATTTTTACCAACCATCCAATCCAATTGAGAAACCGCAATTTTTGACAAGGAATCTACACCCAAATTAAAATTTGGATTTACTATGCGAGATGCCGACAAAAATGCAGTCGACATAGATGCCAAACGTGCATTTTCACCTTGCCACCAATAGCCTGTTTCATTTTTATGCGGCATAAAAAAAGCCTTCTTCGCTGTTTGCAAAGAAGTAGTGTATTCCTTTTGATATTGTCGCACATATGTAAATGGATTCTCCACTTCCTTGGTTATCGCAACATACCAATTCAACCATTTGTTCAACGCTGTTTTTACAGGAGAAACATTTGCGCTCACCTTTGCATATTCAACCATCGCCAAAATAGGCAAGCCTTCATCGGCAGCATGGTAAAAGGGACGATTTCCCGCCACGTCAGAAGAGAACCAGCCATCGGGTTGTTGTTTGGCAAGTAAAGCCGCGAAGTAAGTATCAGCATCGTTTAAATAGGCAGCAATGCTCGTTGCCTTATACAACTCAACTGCAGCCAATAAACCACAGTAATTATCAATGATGTTTTCCGTGTGGTCGTTGTCGTATTCTAAATTTTTTGTTGCGAAGCCATTGCCAGGCGACTTTAGATGATCGTAGCCCTTTATCGCTGCAGCCAAGTATTGCTGAGGCGTGTAGCTTCCTTTGTAATTCATGTGTGCCGCCTTAGCCAAAGCCGCTATTGAAATACCGGCTCCTTCGCGCATTGCGGCTTGGTAGTTGGCTGACCGCACGCCTGTATCCGTGCTCCATTCACAAATTTCACGATTGCTCGACCCGCCCCAATCATCGAAAACCGACAAATAGAAATAACCTAGATCATCCAAACTGCGCACAAGATAATCGGCGCCCCAAACAATTTCATCGTGTGTTGCTGTTTTAAAGCCTGCAAAAGCAAGGCTGTCCATTTCATACGCACGCATCATCGACCACGCAACAAAAGGAATTTGCTGTGGATTGAAATGATTGGCATAAGACAGATGTGACAAATGTTTTCCGATATCCCCAGTAGCATCAAACCAGCCACCGTGCAGATCAACAAAATCATTGCGCGCACCGAAAAAAGAAATAGAATTATCGGATGCCTTTAGACTGCGCATGCCGTTGAAAAAAGACACTACCGAAGACGCCGTTTGCACAAACAATAGCGCATCTCCAATTACAATCGTGCCTGCATTTACATTATCCACCAACAGCTTGTAGCTACCTGGCGTAGTAAAAGAACTAAAATCAAGTGTTTTAAAATACTTTCCATTCCATCCGCCCACTTGTTTCCAAGCACTCACAGAACCACTGTACTTCAGCACATCTTGCGCATCCAACAAAGTAAATGAAGTATACGCTACCGTATTGGCTCCGGCCTCAATCAACGCTATTTTAGTGGCACTGCTTTCGTATCCGATTTGATTTTTGCGCAACGATGCAGAAAATGTTGCAACTGCATCACCAATCGTTAAGTCGTCCATATATATACTACCCGTAAAGGATGATCCCGCATTGAAAAAGAAAACCACCTTCACTATTTTTTTAATATCAACGACAGCCGCAGATGGATATGACTGATTGAATTTTCCCGTAAAATCGAAAGTAAAAGAGCTGTATGATGAAGAAGTGCCCACCGCCTTTGTTAGCACTGCACTATTCGTGGAATTGCCATTGTTGTCGGTCAAATCGACGCGCAAAGTAAACGCTTTTGAAGATTTCATTTTAAATTTCACCACTGGGTTGGCTGAAATATCAATGGCAGGAAATTCATAGCTAACATTGTTGTATGCCGTCATTGTAGTGATATTCATATTGAGCTCGCTATTGCTTTCTGCAAAGGCAACTCCGACAGCGGAATTTTTCCACGAGGACGACAAAATATTGTCGTTAAAATTTTCGACGGTTCCTGTTTGCGCACAAACGCCAACAAAAATAATGCTGACAATAAATGTAAAAAGTGTTTTCATTGGTTCAGTTTATAAAGCAAAAACAAAGCAAGGAGATCCCCCTTTTGAGGAATAGGTAGGACAACTAAATCTTTGAATGATTATTGGTTTCTGCAGTTAGACAGCAATCCTTTGAAACTGAATCGAATGTTTAAGATAAATTTTTTTGCACGGAAATAAAAATCATATTGCGTAAGGCTAATTACGCATAAAAAAAACACAAACAACTGAACAAAAACAAGTTGCACGATTCGAAAATACATTTCACAAGCAAAAAAAAAACGCTGGAGACAACATCTTGAATGCTAAAGTCAGAAAAAAAGCTAGCCCTGCGCTTAAATTTCAGCTAAATGACGGGAGAATTAATACCGGTTACAACTTCAGTATCACGAATTCCACCCTACGATTGGCAGCTCTTCCTGTCTCTGTGGTGTTCTCTGTCTTTGGCTTGGTTTCGCCAAAACCCTGCGATGAAATGCGTTTTGCAGGAATACCATTGGCGACCAAATATTCCATACAAGCCTTCGCTCTGTTGGTGGACAGCAATAGATTTTTTGCATCATCTCCCACGTTATCCGTGTGACCATGAATGGCAATTTCAATTTTGCCATTGCCGACTAAAAAATCGTTGAGCTGATCCAGTATCAATTTTGATTTACGCGTTAGTTCATACGAATCATTTGCAAAAACAATGTCGTTCAAACGAATTGGTTTTTTAACTTCAAGAGGCTCTACAGTAACGCTTGCGCCGCGAATAATTTTTGCGCCATTCATTTCCCTTGGATTCACTTCCACAATCTTGCTTGAAAACGCTTTTCCTTCCGCTTTTGCTGTGACAACGAACTCCCCAGAAGGCGCCGCAATTTCCTCTGGTGTTTGCGCAACTACTATTTCTTTGCCATCGACTTTTACTTTTTTGTGATCGGCAGGAATAATTACTTGCACGCCTTGCACTGAATCCACTTTTGCGCCAGGCACTATTACCTTCTCTGTACCATTCACTTTTTCAACGTGGGAACCAAAATCAGCTTCTACTTTTTTTCCTTCAACAGTCAATGTTACTTTTCTGTTTTCTTCTTTATTGCGCACCGGATCAGGAACGCTCAGTACAGCCACATATTCGCCCGTATTTTTGTCGACGATGCCTTCTGTAACCTGTCCCGTTTTGGCATTTTTAATTTCAACTTTTCCATCCTTCAACACTGCCCCTTTTTCATCTGTTAACTTGCCCTTCATCAACACAACGTTCTCAGGACGGGCCTGCGCGTACAAGGGAAAATGAATGATTTGCAAACCGCCATCTGGACCACCGCGAACACCCGATGAAAGAAAGCCATACTTCCCATCTAAACTTACCATAAAACCATGGTCGGCAACATTGGTATTGATGGGGCTTCCTAAATTTATCGGATTCATCCAATTGCCGTAGTCGTCCATGCGTGTGTAAAAAATATCAGTACCGCCCAAACCCGGATGTCCATTCGAACTAAAATACAAAGTGTGACTATCTGTGTGTAAAAAAGGTGTTTTTTCATCCCCTTTTGTATTGATGACATCACCCAAACTTTTGGGTGCCGACCACGAACCATCCTTTCCTTTCTTAATCATGAAAAGATCCATACTCAACGCATTTCCTGTGGGTGTTGGCGAACTCATACACGTTTCACGAACACTTGCAAAGATGATCATTTTACCATCGGAAGAAATCGTTGGCTGCCCTTCCCATGTTGGATTGTTGCCCTCATCGTTGATGTTTCGACCAATGCTCTTCAAAGGCGTCCACGAACCTTCTACCAAATCAGAATAATAAATACTCGCATTTTTAGCAATGCCTTCGCGCAAAACGGTTTTTGTCACAACTGTTATGTACATTCTCTTGTTGTCGGGCGTGATGCAGGCAGCACCTTGTCCCAAAATATCTTCACCATTGAGTTGGCCATTAAAATCGTTGAAAGGAAAAGGCAAAGGTATACCAATGCTGAACGAGTCAACGGTCAATTTTGTAGCAACAGAAAAATATTCCTTGTTGTCATTGCCTGAACCACGCGTTTTAGTTGGGTCTGAGGAACCAATCAACTGACGCGTGAAATACAACTGCTCATTGTCGGGAGCGAGCATGGGCACATACTCATCGTCTTTGGTGTTGAGTCCTTTCACCAACTGTGGATCGTAGGGAACAGGATTTTTAAGCAAGTCGGAAATAGTTTTACATTCTTTGTACAAGCGTTTTGCGATTCTGCCGTTCTCATCCACAACTTCCTGCTCATATTCAAGATAGTATTTTAGGTATTCGGCTGCCTTGCTGTAGTCTTTTTCCATGTGACTCATAACGCCCAAATAATAGCTAGCGAGGTGACCACTGAACTGCGGACACACTTTATTTGACTCCTCATAGTACATTCGCGCTTTCACTTTGAACGACTTCTCCTGCTCATTGGTAAGCTTCACAGCGACATTTGGATTTTCAGGAAAAACGGTGCTAAAATAATGGCGTCCAAGCAAAAAATAGGGCGCAACAAATTGCGGATCCAATTCGGTGATTTCTTTCGCCAAAGTTGCCGCTTCGGTTTTTTGTCCCACCGAATAAAGCTTGAGCGCCTCTTCGTATTTCTTTTTTATTTTTTTTGCCGGTTTGTGATCGCAATTGCCTTCCTCCTGCGCTAAAGCGGCGAAAGAAAAAAGTGCCAGAGTAAATAATAGTATGATTCTCATGAATTAAAATCCGAGTTTTTTTAATGCATCTTTCGCTTTGTTTTCTGCACCTTGTTTTAGTTTTTGCTCGGCCTCTTTTTTGAGTTTATCGGCCTCTTGTTTTACTTTTTCTTCGGCAGCTTGTTTTTGTTTTTGAAGTTCAGCTTCGCCTTGCTGTTTCAGTTCATCGGCTTTCTTTCGCGCTTCTGCTTCCAACTTTTGTTTTTGTTTTTCGAGTTCTTCTTTCGCCCTTTTTTCAAGTTCTGCTTTCGCCTGATCCGCAACACTTTTTCCGCTATCACTACCACTCATTCCAGTTGGTTGAATGCTGAATTTTGGATTCGTTACATCGCCCGTGATTTTGATATCGGCATTGATAAATTCAGGCAAGGCAACATTGGCCCCTGTTTTTTGATTGAGCAAGCCCATCAACTGCTCGGCCTGTTTGTTAGCAGCGCCCCCGAACTCATCTTTGTGTATACTGGCCGCCATAGTGTAATCCATTTTCATGTCCACTGAATTCCAACCACTGACTTTCGCCTTAGATTTACTCATTTTCAAGTCAAAAGGTTCAACACTTACCTTTCCTTCATTAATGAAAAAATACACTTTCAAATCTTTGAGTTCAAAACTCTTAAACTTATCGCTTTTGATGATATCGCTTAACCCTTTGGTGAATTTTGAATCTTTGATTTTTGCGTTTTGTATGAAAAGATTTCCCTTACCAGTAATGGTATTGTAGTTAACATCCATATCAGATGTGAAATAAGTTTCTACATCCAAACCGAGATTCAATTTTCCTTCGGTGTTCTCACAAATTGGTACTAACTTTTTAATGCTGTTGAAGTTTGCATAAGCTTTTGGAATGTCTAAATTTTTGACTTCAAACTGCAAATTAGAATAAGGCTTTTTCGCATCAAGTGCATGGTACTCGCCAGCCAATTTAAAATCAGCATCCAACAACTTAAAAGTGTTGTTGACAAATTTCAAAACACCGTCTTTCACCACTAATTGCCCCGCAAAATTCCGAATAGTGTAAGTGTCGTATTTTATTGATTTCAAATTTGAAGTCAACACGAAATCTACATTTTTAGGAATTTCAATCGCTCCAGTTGATGCAGTATCAGCAGCTGCTGTGTCAGCATCATCACCACCCATAAATTGATTCACATCAAAGGTATTAGAACTTATTGTGAATGCACCTTTGATCGTTTCATCTTTGAGAGCATAGGCTAAATAATTTTCAATTTTTCCTTGTGCACTTAAATCACTGTTTCCGATTTTACTTTCGAAAGCAGTCAATTCCAAAGCCTGCGGAGTGAAATGCAAATTGGCTTTGCTCACCAGTACATTTGGCATTCCTTCAGTTTTGTAAATCAAATCGGTCATATCCAATGCCCCGTTGGCGTCAAATTTTTCATATTCTTCTTTTTCAATGGAAGAATAATGTCCTTTCAAATTAATGTCGGCCTTCACATTTCCATGGTATTCATCGCCTTTATCAAGCGGCATTACTTGACCAATCACTTCTAAATTGATTTGTGCCTTTATATTTCCAGCAATAAAAGCATCAGAAATTGGCGTGCGCAATTGTAAGGCAATGTCAACCGGACAGCCGCCCATTTCCATATGAAATTTGTTGATATCGGTTGCTGTGTGGTCTAAATTCCCGTCTGGATTTAAAACCTTTAAATCCAACTGAATATTTTTAATCGCCTTCGGAAGATCAGGGTACTGCACACTCGCATCTTGTACTTTTAAGTTCAAACCAAAAGCTGGATACTTGTCTTTATCGCTGATAAACATTCCTTTTAAGAAACCACTAAACTCAAATTTTCCTGTGGTTTTTACGGTCGCCAAATCCGCCTTATAATCAGTAGGAATCATTGAAAACAAATCGGCAAAATCAGCTTTGCTTTGTTTAAATTTTAAATCCATACCAAAACCTTCGTCGGGCAAAGTGAGCCAGCCATCAAGACCAAGCGCAAGGTTGTTTAGCTTGAAAACATTTTCTTTGAACGTGAACTTCCAATTGGCCAAATCCATAATAATGTCGGCATCAATATTCGACTTTACTTTATTCATCAAACGCGTTCCATCAAAATCCATGGATAAAGCGTCAACATCCGTCAATGTTTTCATGATGTGTTCTTCACCTATCAATTCATAACTTCCAGAGTGGTTCATATTGACAAACTCCATCCTGTAAGGAATGGTTGGATCATCGTATATGATGTGTGCATTTTTAATAGAGTATTCTTCCACCATCGCTTTGAAAGGATCTCCCTTTTCTTCAGGCTCCTCTTTCTCAGTAGAAGGTTTCATCAAATCCAAACTGAAAACATTTTCTTTCGTCCACAAAGCGTTCAGCACCATTCCGTCGATGTTGAACGAATTCACCTTGTATTTTTTTCCATCGATAACACTATTAATGTCCAGCTCGAGGTTGAGGTCTTTGATATACACAATAGTATCTTTATCGAAAGCATCTTTGCCTATCACCTTAACTTCGTGTACTTCAAATAAGAAATTCGGAAAAGTAGAAATGATCGACAAATCAAAATCACCAAAATCAACTTGGGCATTGACTTTATCATTGACCACTTCTTTAACTTTAGCAACGATTTGGTCTTTAAAAAAGAATGGAATAGCGACAAGTGCTCCGACGAACAAGAGCAAAGTGATTCCGAGTCCAATCAAAATTTTCTTCAACATAAAATTGTAGTTTAAATGCGGTTAGTTCTGGCTCTCAAATAGTGGTCAACAAGCACTAATGCTGTCATAGCTTCTACTATGGGCACAGCACGCGGTAACACGCAAGGATCGTGCCGACCTTTGCCTGTCACCAAAGCAAGATTACCGCTTTTATCAACCGATTCTTGCTCCATCATAATTGTTGCTACAGGCTTAAATGCTACGGCAAAGAAAATATCTTGTCCGTTAGAAATACCACCTTGAATACCACCTGAATGGTTTGTTTTCGTTTGTATTTTTCCGCCTTCTGCGTAAAAGGCATCGTTGTGTTCACTTCCTTTTAAGGATACGCCTTCAAATCCAGATCCATACTCAAAACCTTTGACAGCGTTGATGCTCAGCATTGCCTTTCCTAAATCAGCATGCAGCTTATCGAAAACAGGCTCACCCCAGCCTGCTGGAACACCTGTTGCTACAGCACTTACTAAACCTCCAATGGTGTCGCCTTGCTTTCGCACTGAATCAATTAAATCTATCATCTGCACAGCCATCATTTCATCAGGACAACGAACAATATTGTTTTCTGTTTTACTTAGATCAAGTTCTTTGTAGCTCTGACCTAATTTCAAATTACCAACTTGGGAAACGTAAGCATGAACCTGCACGCCCATTTTCTTGAGCAACAATTTTGCGATGGCGCCACCAACCACACGAACTACAGTTTCACGCGCAGAACTCCGGCCGCCTCCTCTGTAATCACGCAAACCGTATTTTGTTTCGTAAGTATAGTCAGCGTGTGAAGGACGAAATGAATCCTTGATGTGATCGTAATCTTTTGAACGCTGATTGTCGTTCTTGATGATAAAACCAATCGGCACCCCTGTCGTAAGTCCTTCAAAGATTCCCGATAAAAATTCAACCACATCAGGTTCTTTCCGCTGGGTCACAATTTTAGACTGACCAGGCTTCCTCCGATCAAGTTCTGCTTGTATGAAATCGAAGTCAATTTCTAATCCAGCAGGACATCCATCGATGATTCCGCCAAGTGCTATTCCATGTGATTCTCCAAAAGTGGTGATCCTGAATATTTCTCCAAAAGTATTTGCCGCCATAGGGGCGGAAAATTACTAATTTTATGGGGAATGTAATATGAATGTGATTAAAAATGCACTAAATTTATTCGATAAAAAACTTAAAGATGCACCCACTACTCAAAATCACTCCAATATTGTTGCTTGCTGCTTGTCAAACATCGACAACAGAACTAAAAACAGGCTATGTAAACACCGAGCACGTGCTTGCAAAAATGAAAATGAAACAAGATTTAGATTTGAAATTAGTGGCACTGCAAGAAAAAAATCAACCAGAAATAAATCAAGTGTCGAATAGTTTGGAAAGCGTCAAAGCTGAAATCTTAAACAGCAAAATTCAGGAAGCTGATTATATGAACGAACTGAAGGAGAAAAGAAATCATTTGCATTGGCGCCTTGAAAATCTAATTAAAGCAGTAGATGACTCCACTGCTGTGTATAAGCAAAGAGCAACACTAGTAATGAATGAGAAAATACTTGCCTTTGGCAAAGCAAATGAATACCAATATATTTTTCCATTGAATACAATGCTGTATGCAGACTCTGCGTTGAACATCACCCATGATGTTATAGAATTCGTAAACAAATAGAACGCTTCAAATAACGATAGTGCTATCGTTAGTCTTGCGTAATGGTAAGGTAATATAAGTGACTATATTGCAACACCATTTTGCTTAGCCCAATTTGTTTGTCTCCAAATGCGGCATCAACAAAAATGGAGCACTAAGCCCTCCTCAAAAGCAGTGTCAACAAGCGGGCAATTGCAATACAACAAAGGTATTCATCTAAAAAAACTCAGCAATTTTAAACAAAAAAAAAGCTCCATCTGTCGTTAGACAAATGGAGCTTTAAAGACCGGCAACGACCTACTCTCCCGGATGTTACTCCAGTACCATTGGCGCAGGTGGGCTTAACTTCTCTGTTCGGAATGGGAAGAGGTGAACACCGCCGCTAAAGTC
>CANFBW010000061.1 GCA_947444925.1 Flavobacteriales bacterium
AAAACCATTTGGAGCCGCACCAATCCTGCCGACAGCAACAATATGTGTTCATGGGCGATGCGCTCTCTGCTCATTGAAGATGGCAAAAGATTGATACTCATTGACACAGGAATGGGCAACAAACAAGACGCTAAATTTTTTGGCTACTATGATCTGCACGGCGACGACTCACTTAGCAAATCACTCCGTCAGCGCGGCTTTACAGAAGACGACATCACCGATGTTTTTTTAACCCATTTGCATTTCGACCACTGTGGCGGCGCCATTAAAAAAAATGAAAACGGTATTTTAGTGCCTGCCTTTAAAAACGCAAAATACTGGAGCAATTCAAAACATTGGGAATGGGCCGTCAATCCTAATCCACGCGAAAAAGCTTCTTTTTTAAAAGAAAATATTTTACCCATTCAAGAAAGCGGACAATTAATTTTTATAGATCAAACAACAGAGCTATTTCATCCCGACATTCGCATATTAACGGTGAATGGCCACACCGAATCGCAAATGATACCACACATAAAACATCAGGGAAGAACAGTTGTTTTTATGGCCGACCTGCTGCCTTCTATTGGGCACCTTCCACTCCCCTATGTAATGGGATATGATACGCGACCATTGCTTACTCTTGTTGAAAAAGAAAAATTTTTACATGAGGCAACCGACAACAATTACACTCTGTTTTTACAGCACGATCCCATCAACGAAAGCTGCTTGGTACAGCACACCGAAAAAGGCGTACGACTAAAAACAGCTTCCGCTTTTGAGTAAAACTATTTCCTTTTTTTGTCGGCCTCGCCAAATACCTTTTTCAGCAAATCAGAAGTACGGGCAGAAATATTCTGTCTGATTTTTAATTCCTCTTGCGCCACCATTTTAAACAAACCTTCAATGGCTTTTTTGGTAGTATAGTCTTCCAAATCAGGATTTACCTTGTCAACAAAAGGAATACTATTGTATTTTGTCATCAAAGGATTCCAGTACTTTGTTACCTCTACTTGTTTTAATGCTTGTACAACAATGGGCTTAAATGTGTCGTACAATTGTTGGTAGGTTTGTCCATTCAAATAAGTCGTTGCCGCATCTTCTTTGCCTTGCAAAATATTCATTCCGTCTTTCACCGTCATATTTTTAATGGCTGTCAAAAAAATATCCCCCACTTGCTTACTTGCCAATTCAGCCGCTTCGTTCATCGTTGTTACAAACTTATCCACTTGATGCCCCATTCCTGCAGCTCGCAAATTCGTCTCCATTTTTTTTGCATCTTCTGGAAAAGGAATTTTGATTAGCGAATTTCCATTAAAACCACCAACAGCCGAAGTCAGTTGCCCTGCATTGGTGGCACCTTTAGACAAGGCTTCTTTCAATCCATCAATCACTTCTTTTTCACTCAAGGCCGGCGCTACTTTTGAAATCGCTGCCGCTTTCTTTTTCAAGGTATTCACATTCAATTGTGCCGAAACAGCAGTAGCTCCAAGCAAACAAGCAACAATCATAATTTTTTTCATAGGATAAGGGATATTTTATTTTGATATTGCGGCAATGTTTATGCCAACATCGAAATTAATGAATTATTTTTGTCTCCCCATTTATATTCACAAGACTTCTCCAAAATGAAAACAGTACTGATCATAGACGACGCCGGTTTCGACAGAATCATCATCAACGCACTTTTGACACAGTGTGGTTACGATGTTATTGGGGAAGCTGCGAGCGGAACTGAAGGACTAAAAATGGCACGCGAATTAAAACCTGAACTCATCACTTTAGATAAAATGATGCCTGATATGGACGGCATGGAAGTGCTGGAAATACTGCACAAAGAAAGCTTCCCCGGAACAATTGTCTTGATCAGCGGCGATAACCTCGCAACAGTAAAAGAAAAGGCGGAGGCTATGGGCACAAAAGAATTCTTTAAAAAACCTTTGACTAAAGTTGATTTAAAATTGAGATTGGATGCTTTGTTTGCATAAGCCTCACGTGTAGTTCTATTTTAGCAAAGCACACAGACTTATTTTTTTAATTTCTGCGCATAAAAAAAAGCTCAAGAACAAATGAATCCATTCCTTCATTTTAAAACATAAGTAGCTGATTAAAAGGTGTTTGAAATATCTATTCCCTATTGGGATTGTCTAAAAGCACCAAAAATTAGTGACAATTTTATACGAAACCGCCCCTATCTTGATGCAATAGAATTACTCAAATTCAAACTGCATCCCTATGAATCCTAAAAAATCCATTTTAATTGCGCTACTGACGGTGATTTTTTCTTCCTCAGTAATGAATGCTCAAGCATTTAGCTTAAAAATCATGTCGTACAATATTCAACAACCCTACGGCACCAATTGGGATGGCAGAAAAGCATCGTTAGTGGCGGTGATCAATAACGAAAATCCTGATGTACTTGGATCGCAAGAAGCGGTAAATTACCAAAGAGATTATATAAACACTAACATTTCTGGGTATTCATGGTTCGGCGAAGGACGTGATGGCGGCGATGCAGGTGAAGGTTCTTTTATATATTACAAAACTGCAAAATACACTTTAGATGCAGCAAACTCAGGTAATATGTGGTTATCAAACACACCCACTATCCCCTCTCGCATCAACGGCAGTTACAATAGAATTTGTACTTATGTTCGCCTCACCGATAAAAGCACTAACAAAAGTTTTTACCTCTTTAATATCCACAATTATATGCCAAGCGAATACGACAATCGTTTGGCCGCTGTTAAAATGTTGGTGCAAAAAATTGCAGCGCGAACACATAGCAGCGATCCTGTTTATATCACTGGAGATTTCAATTCATCGGAAGGAGATGGTGTTACTGTTTGGATGAAATCGGGATCAGATAATTCTATTAAATTCAGAGATACCTACCGCGATTACGACCCAACAGGAAGTGTCACCACTGGTTTCGGCACTAAGTTCGATTATATTTATTGTCCGAATTCCTCTAAATACACCACTATTTCCTCTCATGTTGTTACATCGGCCACCAGCTCTTCCGACCATTTACCCATTATAGCCAGCGTAAGTTATGCTGACGCAGTTGCGCTTCCACATAGCATTCCTGGAAAAATTCAGGCAGAAGCCTACACTTCAATGAATGGAGTGTTGCTAGAAAACACCACAGATACCGACGGCGGACAAAATGTAGGTTTTTTAGCCTCGGGTGATTGGTTGCTATACAAAGTAAACGTTGCAGCCAGCGCAAAATACGACTTAAAATTCCGAACCGCGAGCGAAACAACAGCCGGTGTCGTTGAAATTTTAGTAGACAACGTTCTTGTAAAATCGCAAACTTTTACCGTGAGCGGAGGCTGGCAAAAATGGCAAACCATTCCTACTACTTTAGATCTTTCAGCGGGAATTCACGAAATAAAACTCTTGATTAAAACTGGCGACTTCAATATCAATTGGATGGAATTTGCCGAGAAAAGCAGTCAGAGCGGATTTCAAATAAAAGCAGTATCCATGAATTTATGGCGTCGCAATACATCATGGCCAACTCGCGTGAACAATGTAACATCCATGATCAACGGTCAGGCTCCCGACGTAGTGGGAATACAGGAAGGCGACGAAGGAAAAAGTCCTGAACTGGATAATCTATTAAGCAATTACACCCTTGAAAAAGGTCCGTGGAACGAAGAGTCTACAGCCATTTTGTACAACCACAACACATTGACTTTGGTTGAAACAGGCGTATTCGGATACTCCTCTACTCCCGATGTCAATAAATCCAGCGACTGGGGTGATGGTGCCGTTTACAACTGGTTGCGCAAATGCAACTGGGTACTGTTGGAACAAAAAAGTTCGGGCAATCGATTTTATGTTTACAACAATCATTTAGATGCTAACGGCCTTTCCTCCAATCCAGCAATGTGGAGAAGCAAAGAAACCGAATTGATGGCCGCACGAATTTCTGCCAGAACTCACCCTGAATATCCTTTTATTGTATTGGGCGATTTAAATGGTGATGAAGCAGATGCCGCCATCATATATTTGAAAAGCGGTATTGGAAATCCAGTTAAAATGAAAGATACTTATCGCGAAATATTACCAAACGGCCCAGGAGATTCTTTCGGCTCAGGAAAATACGATTACATTTTGGTGGCCAATACATCAAGCGCTACCACTACCGATGCAAATATTATTTACCAAAGTCAGTACGGACATCTTTCCGATCACAACGGCGTATTTGCTACAATTAGTTTTGGCGACCTAAGTACAAAGCTCTTCGAGGTTGAAACAAAAGAAAAAACCACAATATATCCTAATCCCGTAAGCAACGGAAGTATTTACATTTCAAGCAAAAGTGAAAACCTAGCTTCTGTTGAAATATTTGATGCACAAGGAAAACTTGTTTTGAAAAACGACAACATCACTCACAACACCAGCATCAATATACAATCGCTAATTCCAGGAATCTATTTTGTGAAAACGGAAAATGAAATTCAAAAGTTGGTGGTGCAATAATACATTCAGATTACGCTCGTAATTTCACAACTGTAATATTTACAATCAGGACGATAGATCCTTCCTTCGGCAGGAGGACAACCACTCTCAAGTAACTCTTTTCTTACACTCTGGTTGTCCTCCTGCCGAAGGAAGGATCTATCGCTCTAACATAAACCCTGAAAGAAAATAATCACATCTCAACAATTTTAATCACTTCCATTTTATTATCATAAGAGCACTGCACAAAATTAATTCCGGCAGCCAATTCCGATCCGAAAGAAATATTTTCATTGGTAAAATGAACAGCCGAATAAACTTCAGACCCCTGATATCCATAGATTTTACAAGTACAGGGGAATCTATTTCAACGTTTATCTTCAATAAAATTCATTATCAAAAGGATTGGGATAAGCACTAAATAAATATATTTTTTCTTCTGCTCCGGTAGATAGTACATCTGCAAAATCCAAGCGACAAGAAAAGCACAAAAACCACATAAGAGGAAATCACGTATGTCAAATAAATTGATCACCACATCAAATCGAAATTTATTTGCTTCTCCTAATCACCACAAAACGAAAACACAAAGAGAAAATAATAAAAAATGAATGGCTAAGTACAGCGCTTATTTTTGCGAAAAAAATGTCTTTTATGGCCTTAAACTCCGAGGAAACCAACCATATATTTATTTAAAATCTTACCGCCCCCTCTATTTAAAAAAACCTTGACTATTAATCCTTTCAAGTCGTCAATTCAATATCAAAATATAGTCTTTGATGTCATATGGTATTCCTTCCACGAGGTATTGAATATTGTAATAGTAAGTTCCTGATGCCACTTGCTGACCATTAAAAGTAGCATCCCAAAAAGGAAGAACATTGTCGTCAGAAAAGTAGATTAAATTCCCCCATCGGTTAACCACTGTAAACGTAATAAAACCCATGTTACTCACTACCTTTTGAAAATTACTATCGTCGACATATAGGGCTTTAAACACATCATTTACACCGTCATTATTTGGAGAAATGACATTAGGCCAATTAAGAACAAAGGAAGAACATTGAGTATTGATGTGTACCTCAGAAGAATTATCGTCACAAACTCCGTTGGAGACGGTCCATCGCAATAGGCAATTTGCGTTGCTGCTAAGATTTTGAACGAAGCTGTTGGGCAAGTGATTTTGAACAATATTTCCATCTCCAGAAACTATGGTCCACGTCCCTTGTCCAACCAAAGGTTGATTTGCTTTTAACTGATAGTTTGCACCGCAAAAAGTGTCATTTTCACCGGCATTAGCATTATCGGGCAAGGCATTAAAAATCACTGGAGTGCCAGGAGCAATGGAAATACAAGTATCACTTAAATCAATTTGATTGCCATTTATATTTCCCACTACAGCCGAAATGTAATAAGTATTGTCGGTTTGCATACCCGAAACAAATGAAAAGGAAGGCGTATTAGAAATGGCGTAAACCGTACCTAAACTGTTGCTACCTCCGCTATGCAAATAATACAGCAACGCATCATTAACACCCATAACAGGACTTGAGCTTGGAGCAGTTTGTGTCACCGAACCCGAGCACACTTGCACGATGTCCTTCAACATAGATCCAGCAAAGCGGCTGCATGCACAATCATTTTTTTTAGGAAGAACAACAGTGATGGAGTCGATGCACAACATCACATCTTTTACATACAAAGTGTACGATCCTGCTGCCAAATTACTAAAGGTAGCAGAAGCAGAAAAATCAAGTCCGTCTTTTGAATACTCAACAGCACCAGTTGCTCCAGAAGCTACCACAGTAATTTGCCCGTCGTTATTGCTGCACGATGGGGCCACCACATTGGTGTTTTGTATTGCCAAAGTACATTCACAAGGGCACCATACTACTTCCATTACCGTACTGCCAATGCAAGCTTGAAAGCCACTTTGATCTTGATGATCGTCGGTAGAAAAGGAATACACTTCGGCCCCAATATCTTTGTGAATCCAAGCCGCATATTCGTTGTAAGGTTTTACCCACTCCGTACCCACTTTTTGCGGACCCAAAAAATAATGACTTGGATCGGGATCACCTGCTTCAGCACCTCTGTTCCATGCAGCGACAGAATCCCAAGCTTTAACATTCTCTGAAGGAAAGCCCATTGTGCCTCCATAAATCTGTGCTCCCGTGAATCGACCACCTCCATAAACTTCCATTTTGGTGCAGTAGTCACTGTTTGGATACTCTAAACAATAATCGTAGGAAGCCAAGCAAGTACCTAATCCGTTGTATTTATTAGTGACTTCGGTGGGACAGGAAAGCAACTTTTGTTTCCACAATTCACTGCTCACACAACTAGAAGTAATGGGGCAATTTCCTTTTCCCTTTACAGATACCGGAAGTGCCGCGTGATCTACATAGGAGATATTATAATTGGCACGTCCTGATTCTAATGTCATCTCAACAAATTGATTGTAAGTGGAAACTGGTGCGTACAATGATTTTGCTCCAGCAGGCGGTTCTTTGTAATACGCATACAATCGACCACCCCCAATTGGAGGAAGATTGGAATAAATGATGGAATCACCTGTGTTTAAAAGTCGACTAGCACCGCTATCAATTGGCTGCACTGTTGGAGTGAACAACTTGTATGCAAAAGCATGTGACCACAAAGGAAAAGGACATCTATTGATCACGCGAATTTCAACTGTCTGGGCCATTGTAATCATAGGGCTAATCAGCAATAAAAATAGAAGGATTGATTTTTTCAACATTCTGCGTTTTTAGTTGCTATTACTGTATCACCATTTTCTTAATAAAAAATATTGTGTCGTTAGATGCTATAAAAGCACTTCAGATGATACTCTGTTTTATTGAATGTACTTACTAAATAGAATTATATCCAGCCAATTTTCATTTGCTTTAGACATTCTCAAAGTCAACAACTCTATTAATAAGTTCAGATAAAAAAAATAAGAACAGACGTATATTGATTGAGTTTTCACCTTAATATTTGCAGGCATCAATATACGTCTGTGTCCTTAATACAATCGCAAATGCTTTATTTAACAAATGAAACTGTTTGTTTTTGATACTCAGCATCGCTGGCCACTACTGTGTAAAAACCTTGACTTAAATTTTCAACATTGACGGAAGATCCTGGATCTTCCTGACTAAACACCAATCTTCCAGCTGCATCATAAATAAAAATTTCACGCATTTTTTTGGGGGAATCGATATAAAACACATCCGTCACAGGATTGGGATAAATAGAAAATGAAAAAGCAGGTACTTCTAAAACATTGACTGTACTTGAAAAATCCATCCAATTTAAATTGAAGCCTCCTGTGCTTGTTGCTACGCCAACATTTAGTGCACCGGCAGGCAATTGAACATTGTGCGTTATGGTTTTCCAATTTTGCCAACCACCAGTATTGGGCACATCAATGGTTCCGTATACTGTGCCTCCGCCCAAAGATTCAAATTTTAATGACGCACCAGCTGCATTGGATGACACTCTGTACGACAGCGCATACTCTCCTGCCACAGGCACATTGATTTTATATGCCATCCAATCTCCCGCATCTAAATAACCAATATTTTGGCCAGCATCAATATCACTGGCACTTTCCAATTGTATGCCATTCATATCGCAATAATTTTCTGCCTGAAGAATTCCTGGAATACTGACAGTGTTGCAAATATCGCTCTCATATACGCGCACATAATCCACATACATTGTAGCCGGAAAAGCATTGTTATCAATATTATAACCAGGCCATTTTCCTCCTACAGCCAAATTTAAAAGCAAAAACATGTTTTTATGAAAAGCACCAGTGCTATTGATTGAATTTTGAATGTTTGCCGTGCCAAATAAAGTGCCATTCACAAACCATTTAATAGCACTGGCATCCCACTCAACGGTGTATACATTATAATCTTTCACATTAAAATCTGGGGAGTTGTTTCCAAATTGTGTGTATCCTGCATTGCCGTTCCAGTGTATGGTACCAAAAACATGACTTTCGGTGTTCACCTGCTCCATAATATCTATTTCACCGCATTTGGGCCAGCCTTCGGTCCATATATTATCGCCCAGCATCCAAAAAGCTGGCCATGATCCTGAAAAGGCTGGCAGTTTAATACGCGCTTCCATTTTTCCGTATCTAAATGATTTCTTGCCACTGGTATTCATTCTTGCTGAAGTGTAGTTTTTGCCGCCAAAACTTTCTTTTTTCGCAGTGATTACGAGTGCACCATTCTCTACCGACGCGTTCTCCTTTCGGTAATATTCCAATTCGTTGTTTCCAGCACCAATATCACCCACTTCAAAGTTCCAGTCGGAACTGATACTATTGGTAAATTCATCAGCCCATACGAGCTGATAGCCCTGAGCCTTGATGGAAGTTGAAAGAGCACACAATAAAATCAGTGATTTTAAGTACAAAATAATTTTCATAAGAAGTAATTTAGGTTAAGGTTGTAGTGGAGTTTACCTAAGATAGGATCGCTTGCCTTTTACAGCTTATCCTGCCATCCTAATTATTTACGCTAACGTTCAAAACAATAAAACAAAAACCGGACAATCACCGGACAGCCTTATCAGAACTAGGCTTATTGATCGCAACTGAAAATTTATTGCAAAAGAAAACAAACGAAAAATTTTAAAATACCAACTTCCTTGCATAGAGATTTCCACACAAACTAAATTAAACATCAAGGGAAAGGACAGGAATACATAGAAAAAAAACAAGTTCAGTCATGTTGTATTCTGCAAGAAAACACATCTTTTGAAAACTCAATATCGAATAAAATTGCCCCGAAAATAGTTGCACTGAGAAAACTGATGTAACTCCATAAAGTGAGAAAGTAGAACTAAAAGAATTTTATCCCTAGAAATAGGTTGAAAATCCAAACTGCAATCCAGAAGTCAATGCCGGTGGATTAAGCAACAAATCATGTTGCCAGTGGTAACGATAATTCAAACGCAATACCGTTTGTCCCGAGGGACGAAAAGAAAAGCCAGGAACAATCGTCAAAATATCATCTCCTATTGCACCACTAGTTTCAGTAAATGTGCCCACATTGTAATCGGCATATTCAAAACGAAAGCAGGCATTGATTTTTGATTTTTCAAAATTCAGTACCGATCCTTTGTATAGTGGTTGCACTAAATCAACGAAACAACCCCATTGCTGAGCACCATATTGCGGAGCCGATCCCGAAGGAAGATCCACTTCCACCACTGCTATTTCACCAGTGATAGTAGTTTGATTGGCAATGGTTGTAGAAAAATCAAAAGCATAAGCGCTTACACTTCTCTGTTTATCAATCACCACACCATCTAATTTCCATTTGTTGTAAACACCCAACATTGCAGACAAGCCAATTTCACCGTATTTACGATGCTTTAGAGCAACCTTTCCCGTAGTCATTGGCAAACCACTATTGCTTTCTTCAAACTTTTCGGGATTAGATTTTCCTGCAGCTAAAGAAGTACGATTGTCGGTGTTATCAATAATATTTGCATCAAAACCATTGGTTAAATACAATTCGTAAGCTAAAGAAAGGTTGTGCGCAAAATATTTACCGTGCACTCCAAAACCAACATTGGATAAAGTGGAAGGCAAAATTGTGGTCGCCGACAAAGGACGATCAATAAAATCCCAGCGTGGACCATCGTGATTTTGATTGAAAGCACCAATAGGATTCATAATCACACCTCCTCTGAAATTCAAAAAGGGATGCAACTCCAAATCCATCGCCGCAAATTCCAAGTTAATTTCCTTGGTACCCTCTTCAAATTCCAACTCAGAAAGAAACTTAATTCTCTTGGAAATAGTGGATGAAAAAAACAAAGTGAATCGTCGGAATTGAAAAGAGAAACCATCCGTCACACCATCGGTGCCCATGTATTGAGTGTTGGCTTCGAGGTAACCGCCAATAGCGATGGGCGATTTTCCTATTATTAAAAACGGACGATTGTACATAACGTCGCTATTCATAATCAAACGGGAAGTATCCTGAGGAACTCGTTTAATCAAAGTACTGTCCTGCGCCTTCATTAAAGCAGGAAAAAATAAAATTATGCTCAATAGTAAATATCTCATCACTTATAATTGAATGTAAATGTTTTCGTTGTCGACGATGGTTTTAAATTGTTGTAAATCCTGATCAGCAGGCGGATTCAAAACTTTACCTCTATTATTGAACTCACTGCCGTGGCAAGGACAAACCAAGTATTCTCCTTGCGCAAGTAGCTCACAACCTTTGTGCGTACAGTACATCAACAAAGCCGAATATTCTGTTTCGCTGTGTTTGTATAAGCAGATGGGAAATTCCGATTGATCGAGTCGCACCAAAATATACTTTCGTTGTTTTGTTTTTTCACCGTCGACGAATACAAACTCCGATTTTTTTACCGCAATGCGTTTGGCATCCAACTGTGTTTTAGCAAAATAATTGCTAGAAGAACAACCTTGCAAAACAGCGCTCAAACCAACAGCTCCAAGGCATAACATACCGCAATCTTTTATAAAATCCCGTCTTTCCATTTATAAGGATTTCAGAAATTTAATCAATTGAGCTTTTTCCGCTTCCGATAAAGCAAGAAAAGCTGCTCTTCTACTAGCTGCCTCACCACCGTGCAAAGCGATTACAGTTTCAAAGGAAGTAGCTCTTCCATCGTGCAGCAAAAACAACCCTCCCTGCGACGCTTCAGCGAGTCCAATCCCCCACAGCGGCGGCGTTCTCCACTCATTGCTATTAGCACTTCCTTCAGGATATTTATCATCCAAACTCACTCCCATATCGTGCAAAAGAAAATCGGAATAAGGATGGAAAGTTTGATTACTCAATGCCGCTATATCCGACTCCGATGTTGTAAAAGTGGAGACGTGACAGCTCGCGCAACCAATTTGTGTAAATACTTTTTCTCCTGCCATTACATCAGCATCGCTTTCATTTCTGCGCGGAGGAGCTTTCAATGTGCGCATGTAAAACACCAAACTATTCACAAAACTTGCAGATGCTTCGGGATCAGCAATATTGTCTCCGGCATAAACGCCAAGCTCATAATTGTACAAATCCTCCATATCAAAATCAGAAGTAATACCAATATCTTGTTTGAGCGCAAACACCACCTGATCTTGAATCATCACCTTTTCGGCCTTTTTCCCAAAGCGACCGATATAGTGTCCGTTGATGGCAATATGAATATCCTGTGCTATAAAAAAAGAAGTAGGACCCACATAATTCGGTCGGCCAGAAATCCCATCACCATTTAAATCCAACGAATCCGCATTCGCCAAAATCGACTGATCATGCAGAGCAGCAATATAACCCAATCCCATAATGGCCGGCGCCAATCGTTTGGTAAATACATTGACTTCCGAAGGCAGAGATTCTGCCAAATAGCCGTCAATTGATTTTTGCTGCAATTGCGGTCCGCCTTTAGAAAGGAGATAATCCACTTTTGATCCATTCACATGTGCATAACGAGTCACTACAGTAGAAGGATGACCTTTACCATTTCCAACATGACAATTTGAGCAAGAATTTTGAACGAAGATCGGCCCGAGTCCCTCCGCAGCGGTAAATATTTTAGCAAAGGCAGCATCACCTATTAAGTGCTCTTTTTCCTGCTGGGCGGTTAATCCGGGAATAGTACCAGCCAAAACATCTTCGTCTGCAGGGGCCGGAGGCAATATTTTTTCACAAGCTATAGCTGTAAACAACAAAAAAAGGAAAGTAATAATAACAAGCGATTTATTTTTCATTTCGTTAATAGTTCTTGAAGAATATTAGACGAATGTAAGAACTGTTTCAGAATTAAAAAAAACAAAATTTAGAACAGCCTAATTCAGTATCTGCTTTTTAGCAGTTTATTGAAAGTCCATCAAACGCCAATTCCACATTTGCAGGTAGTTCTTTTGAAACCTCTCCATGAAAACCCATCATGTGGCTAATGTGCGTTAAATAAGCTTTTTCAGGATTTATCTTTTGAATCAATTCAAGAGCTTCAGCCAAAGTGAAATGTGAAATATGCTTTTCCTTACGAAGTGCATTCAGCACCAAAATCTTTGTCCCCTTGACCTTTTCCAACTCTTCATCTGAAATAAAATTGGCATCGGTGATATAGGTAAAGTCTCCAAAACGAAAGCCCAAAACGGGTAATTTATAATGTAAAACAGAAATGGGCGTGATCTTCACTCCTTCAATTTCAAAAGGCGAATGATCAATAGTATTCAAGTTCAACTGAGGAATTCCTGGATAATCGACTCCCGAAAAAACGTAGTGAAATTCTCTTTTTAAAGCTTCCTGAACAGAAAGTGTTGCGTAGATTTCAGCTGGTTTTGAAGTAATGTAATTGAAGGCACGCACGTCATCGAGTCCGGCAATATGATCTTTATGCTCATGCGTAAACACAATAGCGCTGAGCTTTTTCACATTTTCACGAAGCATTTGTTGGCGAAAATCAGGACCAGAATCCACTACTATCACCTTCCCTTCTGTTTCAACCATTATAGAAACGCGCAATCTTTTGTCTTTAGGATCAGCAGAAGCACACACCTCGCATTCACATGCAATAACAGGCATGCCCTGTGATGTTCCGCTACCGAGGAAGGTTATTTTCATGAGTATCTATTTTTCTTTTTATGGTCTCATGGAATATTCATTTCCGTTAAATTCTTTTAAGGAAAATGAATATTTCATTTGCAGATTTTTTTTAATTTTTCCACAACAAAATCCACTTCTTCTTTCGTGTTGTATCTACTAAAAGAAAATCGCACCGCAGGAGTTTCACTGTCCACGCCTAATTCCTTCAACACTCTTGATCCCAGATGACTTCCTGACGAACAAGCACTTCCTCCAGATACAGCAACTCCTTCAATATCGAGATTAAACAACAACATCGATGAAGAAGCAGTTTTAGGCAAAGAGACATTTAAAATATAAGGCGATGCAGCATCATAAGAACCATTCACCGTCGCACCAATCTCTTGTAATTCTTTATAGAAATAATTTTTCAATTCTTTTACTTTTTCAGCATCTACTGCCATTGCAGCGCAACTCATGCTCAACGCTTTTCCCATGGAAACTATTCCCGGCACATTCTCCGTCCCTCCGCGGATATCGCGTTCTTGTCCGCCACCAACTATCTGCGCCGAAATTTTATTTTTCTTACTTACATATAAAAAACCAGTGCCTTTCAATCCGTGCAGTTTGTGCGCCGAACAAGTAACAAAATCAATTTTAGTATTGGTTAGATTCAAAGGCAAATGCCCAATACTTTGAACCGTATCCGAATGAAAAAGCGCGTTGTATTGCAAGCACAAAGCACTTACTCTTTCAACAGGAAGAATGGTTCCTATTTCATTGTTCACATGCATCAAACTCACCAACACCTTACCCTCTATGCTTTTGAGCAAGGCTTCCAGTTCATGTAAATCAATTTCACCAGCTGGCGAAAAATTTAAAAAGTAAACTTGAACATCTTGTGTCGCGTACTTTTTTACGCTGTTGTACACCGCTGAATGCTCCAACTTAGAGCTAATGATGTGTTTTACGCCTAAATCATGCACAGCGGCGTGTAGCGCCAAATTATCGGCCTCAGTGCCACCTGCCGTGAAAACAATTTCCGACGACTGCGCGCCGATGCAGCTTGCTATCTTTTTTCGAGAAAGCTCCACCAACGAGCGCGCATCGCGACCTTGCTGGTGAATCGACGATGGATTTCCATATTGATGACGCATCACCTCCACCACTTCTTGTATTACTTCCTCAGCAACAGGAGTTGTAGCTGCATTGTCGAAATAGACTTTCATTTATAAAGTTAAAGTGACTTTTCCTTGAAGAGGGATTCCTGAATTATAGGAAAGAGAACAAAAGGTAACGGTAACAGTTCCATCTCCATTTTCAACGACATACACCTTTCCCCCCGTATCGATAGAAGTCGGTGAGTTCCATCCATCGTTTCTCTGAATGTGCACATTACTATCTGATTTGTCGATATCATCATATGAACAAACAGTATACGTTCCATTCGCAGGCTTTTTGTAAAAACTCATTGAATAACTAGCCTTACTCGAAAAATATCCACTCAGAGAAATACCGTAAGTACCATGTCCTATGGCGTATCCTGGCGATCCACTCACAGAAGGACTGTAAGCGCTGCCATCCTCTATCATTTGTCCGTCTGTTAATGAACAAGGAACTATTGGGGGGCCCGTAACTTGGAAAGTGATTTTAGAAACGCCGCTGTATTGAAATCCATATTCATTACTTGCAAAAGCTCTGAAATAAATAGTATCCAATGGTTTAAATCCTGTCAATATAGTTGAAAAAGAGCCAGCAACGATTTCGTCCAACATAACCTGCTCGTCTGCCAATGTCGGAATTGCTTTTTTACTATAACAAAAACCCACTACATCGATTGTTCCACCGCCATTACTTTCTATTTCCGCACTCACTTTTACGGCATCATCACCGTTAATTTCAATTGTAGGAAGTGCAAGTATCGGGGGAAAATGCTTTGTACATGCCATCAATGAACAAATACAAAAAACTATAAATATCTTTTTCATGAGTTTAAATTTTTATCTACGACGACGATTACCGCCCGAACTATCAAAATAATAACAAACTTTTAAATATGATTTGAGATAAGTCTGCATGCCGTACTCTTCGTCGATTCCCATGCTGTACCCAACTCCTCCAAGCAACAGTACATTACCCGCCTCATAACTCATTCCGACTCTTGGGACCACAGCCATCGCACCTTTTCCACCATTAGTTTCTGAATGAATAACGCCCGAAAGGTCGTGAATGTAAATCATATCCATCATCAAAAAATACACATCACCACCGACAGTAGGAGAAAAATTTTCATCCATAATTTTATAGTCTATGTTGACTCCTAATGGAACTACCCAAACATTTTTCCAAACATTGTATCCTTCAAGCGCCTTTGTGCCGGAACCTCCAGACTGTATTCCAACAGTGAAAAAAGTATCTCTTGTAGTGGTTAAAGCGTAATAACCAATAGCAAAAGACATTTTCAAACGCTCCTCAATGTCACCAAGTTGATAATTAATTTCGGCACTGGCTGTAGGATTAAAAACATAGCCATACATGCCTGTTGGCTGAATATAAGAAAGCTGAGTGCCTATGGCTTGTGCGTGAAGCATTTCGCCATACACACAAAATACCGTTAAAAGAACTAGAATATATTTTTTCATATCATCGATTTAATGTCGTCAATAATTTTATTTGCCAACGCTTCAGCACTCTCTTTGGAGGCACTTTCCGAATAAATGCGAATGATGGCTTCTGTATTCGACTTGCGCAAATGCACCCATTCTGTTGGAAAATCGATCTT
>CANFBW010000062.1 GCA_947444925.1 Flavobacteriales bacterium
ATGGCTTTTGGGAAGCTCTTTTTTTGTCGAGCCATGACGGTGCTGGGATTAATTTTGGTTGAAATTCCTTGGCGCGAGCACCAAATTGCCTTTAAAATGAATGGTGAAATGGAAGGGAATTATTGCGCTTTGTAATGATTGATTGGCTGTTTTCTTTGTTAGTAAAACGTTGTGTATCGACAATAATGTTGCTGTTGTTTTCAAGTGTTTTTATAAAGTACTATTTTTTTTTGGGACCAAAACGTACACTCTAAAAAATGGAATTAGCTCTTCGGTCCCATCGGGAAAAAGACATCTAATTTTATAGAACCACATTATTGATCCGTCTTGCAAGGTATTGGCGTATTTGCGCATTGGCGTGCTTAATGAAGAGCTGTTTGAACTAAGCAATTCAGTGTCGGTTTGTACTTCAAAAGATAGTATTTGAATGGGTTTTCCCAGTTCATACGATGTTGCACTGAGGTTGCCTAAAACCAATTTATTGCGCGTAATGGCATAATCTTTTTGAACGCCCATGATGGAAATTACAGGCGAAGGGATGACCTGGTACTTGACTACTTTGGCGATGAATTCTAGTCCACTCGGATTTTTTGCATACACATTCACCATGATTTGTTCGCTTTGTGCGGGGGAGATTTTGTAGAGACCTCCTCTTTGCGCCTCCACTGATCCGCCAGCAACTTCAACGCGCGAAACCGCATTTGATCCCCCTGCGGTAATGCGAAAGGTTTTGCTTTTACCGAGCAGCAAAAAAGAGGTGCTTGGTGTTATTTTGATGCTGCCATTTCCTTTGACTTTAAAAACCAAATCTTTTGAATCTTTGTTTTGTGCTATGCCCAAGCTGCTCAGCAAAACCAGTAGCGCTAAAAGGATTTTATTTTTCATAGAACTAAAAATTAAAGTATTTTTTTATTTCAGCAACAGTTCGGAGGCCATTGTTTACTGGGGTCATTTTAAAAGCATATTCATTGTCGGCGGTTTTAATGTCGCTGAAATTATCAAAGTAATATACTTGACCGATGGAATCAACACTGATGATTAAATTGGAGTTTTTTGGATTGAAAGGGAAGGTTTTAAAGTAGGAATTGTATATCGTGAACATTTTTTTTTGATTTCTTTCGACCAAATAAACTTGATTCAAGGTGATGTTGTTTTGCTTTGTTTTGAAACACGCTTTTACTATTTGCTCTGTGGGAAGTAATTGCGGACAATCGCAATTGTACGTGCCGAATTTACTTACTGAAAATGCCCGAAGTACATTGTGTTCGGCGTCGCCAACTACTTTTTCATCTACAGCATACAATGGTTTTTCTTTGACTTGAATGGCAATTATTTCCTCTGTTTTTTTCTTTGCGGCTTCAAGTACAATTGTTTTTTCTGTTAATGCTTTGGTGATTGAATCCATTCTTCTGTTGTAGGCACTAATGCCAAAATCAAATTTGCGTTTTTCAACGCTGTAATTTTTTTCACCGTATACCGGAACCCCTTCAACTTCGTAATGTGTAGCGCCTTTGAAGAAGCTAAGAATGTATTTTTCTTTTTCTTTTTTCACCGTGGCGTAGTCCCAAATAATATTTGCTTTTCGGGCGTCAAAGTTTGTGGAGGGCAGTACTTCAAATTTTAGGTTTTGAAAGCTAGCCAGCTCCGGAATTTCTGTGGCATCTACTTCTATGCTTACCCTAAATTTATTCTGATCCTCTTCTTTTGGAACAATTGGCTTGGTGCGCTCTATGCGTGTTTTGAACGATTGGACTGCGCTGCACTCTGTTTGAGCACTTGTTGTTTTAGCAGCAAATTCGTCGTGTAAGTTCTTTAGCGCTTTTTTTCTGTTGTGATCGGCAGGGGTGTTGTCTTTTGAAATGAAATCCCAATTCTTTTTTTCCTTGTTGTAGGCATACAGATTGTAGTGTGTTCCGTTTTTTTGTGAATTGAGGATGACGCGCAGCGGTGCATCGGGATTGATTTTTACGTTTTGATCTACTGCATTTATTTCAAACATGCCCGCTGATTCAAAGTGGTACTGCACTCCAGCTGAGTCGTACGTCATTGGAATACCAGAAATAATTTGATCTAAGGGGTTGTGGTATTCTTTGAAAGACAGGTCGACAGCGCCTTTAATAACCGTGCCGTTTTGATCTACAAAAGAATTTTCATCGATGACCAACAGACTGCCGTTGGCAGTTTCTATCACCGAGTTGTTGGCGACTGTTAATTGCTCGGCGGCTGGTGTAATCATGGCTATGGTGAGTAGCTGCGCGGTTGTAGGTTGCTCCATTTTTTTTGGCGCGGAGAAATAGAGGATTGCTGCTGTTGAGGCAAAGAGCACTGCCGATAACGCACCAATCCATTTAAATCGCAGGCGTGAGGCGGCCTTCAGCAGGGCCGATTTTTGAAGTACGCCGTCGAAGTCTTTGTATTTCAAAACCTCGTTGTCGGCGATTTTTTTAGTCTTGCTTTCTATTTTCATTGGCCATTCATTTTATTGACGGTTTCTTTAAGTTTTTTGATCACGCGGAAGGTACGCACCCTTGCATTTTCTTCGCTGATGTTCAGTAGTACGGCGATTTCGCGGTGCGATTGCTGTTGAAAAAATTTCATTTCGACCAGTTCAATTTCTTCGACCGATAACTGTTCTAGGGCTGTTTTCATTTGTTCAAAGAGCACTTCTTTGTTGTCGCCATCGAGCTCTTCGCTGAAGTTGCGCAGTTGGTCTTCTTCCAGGAAAACAAGTACTTCTTTTTTGTTTTTGCGAAAGTGCTGCAATAGCTCGTTGCGTGCAATTCCATACAACCACGATACAAATGGAACTTGTCTAAATTGGTATTTGTGCAGCGAACAAAGGGCCTTTGCAAAGACATCTGAAGTCAACGCTGCTGCGTCGTGCTCTTGGCGCACGCGGTTAAAAATGTATTTGAAGATTTGCAAAAAATAGCGGCTGTACAAAAGCTCGAAATGGCGGGGATCGTTAAGAGCTATTGTGATTAGCTCGTTTTCTTCCTCCATTGTGCGTAAGCTGATCTGCCTGTTTTTTTCCTGCATATACATTTGTTTCTACAGGTAATAGTACAGAAGAATGGATTCGTTACAGGAAAATGTGAAATTTATTTTTTCTTGAATACGGGAACCGTACTGCAAGCCTCGCCAAACATCAAACTTTTTACAACGGGTTGCAACTTCAGGGTGATGGACATATACGCCGATTCAGGAACGGGTAATTTACCACACCCTTTTACTATCACGCGGGTGTCATGAAAATCTTCAGCGTTTATGTTTTCAATGGCGACGCGGAGCAGCGCCCCTTCTAAGTGGGATTTGTTGCCACGGATCAATATTTTTGCATAGGGCTGCAAGGCCGAAGCCAACAACATGTAAGCCCACAATGGAATAATGGCATCGGCAGTATTGGTGAGCGCAACGAATTTGTTTTGGTATTTCGACCAATCGGTATTGGCAATTTTATCGCGAAAGTCTTTTTCGCGCAGCATAATACCTTCGTATAAAAAATCCTTTAAATCAATGACAACGCGCTCTCCTTTCGGGATGTAATCCTGAAGATCCAATTGAATCAAACCGCTGCTGTCAATTTTATTTTTGATTTCTTCCATCTCGCTAACTTTTAACATTGAACTAATTTCATATCATGCCAAGTTCAATTTGCGCCTCTTCGCTCATCATGCTTTTTTCCCAAGTCGGTTCAAAGGTGATTTCTAAGTCGAAACCCTTTACTTCTTCTAAACCTTTTACTTTTTGTTCCACTTCGGCCGGAAGAGATTCAGCTGCCGGACAATTGGGCGACGTTAATGTCATTATGATTTTGACTTCGAATTCGTCGGAAATTTGAATTTCGTAGATCAGTCCCAACTCATAAATGTCGACTGGAATTTCCGGGTCGTACACGGTTTTGAGTACGGAAACTATTTTATTTTCGAGGACTTTCTTTTCCATAATTAATAGTTCAATGTTTAAAGTTCAATGTTCAGAGTTTGCCAACCTTAAACATTGATCTTTGAACTTTAAATGCCCGAGCTGAAAGCGTGGGCGTACAGTTTCATTTTTTCTATCATACTCACCAAACCATTGCTGCGGTTAGGAGAGAGGTGTTCTTTTAAACCAATTGTATCAATGAATTTCAAATCATTTTTGGCTACTTCTGCCGCGGGCTGATCCGATAAAACTTTGATCAGCATGGCGATAATTCCTTTAGTGATAATGGCATCGCTGTCGGCGGTAAAAACAATGTTGTCGCCTTTTTTATCGGCATGTAGCCATACCCGTGATTGGCAGCCTCTCACCAGGTGATCTTCAGTTTTGTATTGATCGGAAATCAAAGGCAACTCTCTTCCGAGCGAGATGATGTATTCGTACTTGTCTTCCCAGTCGGAGAAAAGCGCGAAGTCTTCAATGATTTCTTTTTCGTTTTCAGCGATGGTCATTTCAACATTTTTATAGCACGTTTCAATGCATCAATAAATATTTGTACTTCTTCTTTTGTGTTGTAAATGGCAAAGGAAGCGCGGGCGGTTCCAGTGATGCCAAAGCGCTGCATGAGCGGCTCCGTGCAATGGTGTCCGGTGCGAATGGCGATGCCCATTTGGTCGAGTAAGGTGCCGAGGTCGTAATGGTGAACGCCTTCAATGACAAAGGAAAGTACACCCGCTTTGTGAACGGCTTCGCCTATGATTTTTACACCTTCAATTTTTTTTATTTCTTCGGTTGCGTAAGCCAGTAACTCGTGTTCATGTTGTGCAGCCCAAGTCCAGTCGATACCATTCAAATAGCTAATCGCAGCACCAAAGGCAATGCCTTCGGAGATTGCTGGAGTACCGGCTTCGAATTTGTGCGGGAGGTCGTTGTAGGTTGTTTTTTCAAAAGTGACCTGCTTGATCATATCGCCACCTCCTTGATAGGGTGGCATGGCGTTGAGCAAGTCTTTTTTGCCGTATAGCGCACCAATGCCTGTTGGACCGTACATTTTGTGTGCGGAGAAAGCGTAAAAATCGCAATCCAGTTTTTGTACATCTACTTTGATATGTGGCACAGCCTGCGCGCCATCGAGTAATACTTTAACGCCGAGTTGGTGTGCTAAGGCGATGATTTCTTCAACGGGATTGATGGTGCCGAGGGTGTTTGAAACGTGGGTTATGGCAACGAGTTTGGTGTTGGCAGATAGTTTCGACTTGAAATCATCCATATCTAACTCCCCATTGTCTTTCACCTTTACCACTTTTAAGTTCACTTCGGCGAGCTGCCAAGGCACAATGTTAGAGTGGTGCTCCATGCCTGAAATAAGCACTTCATCGCCTTTTTTTACAAAGGAGTGTGCCACAAGGTTAATCGCTTCAGTGGTTCCACGGGTGATGATAATTTCTTCGGAATGGGCAGCGTTAAAATATGTTTGAACAGCTACGCGCGCGTCTTCATAAGCCTGTGTGGCACGCTGACTCAAGGTATGCACACCGCGGTGGATGTTTGCATGCATGGTGGAGTAGTAGTTGCTGATGCTGTCGATAACCGCTTGTGGTTTTTGCGAAGATGCGCCATTGTCAAAATACACCAAATTTTTCCCGTTCACTTGCGTGTTTAAGATGGGGAAATCTTTTCGAATATCGTGTACTGAATTTTTCAAGGTTGCTGGGGTATCAAAACAGTTTTCGTTCAATTTTTTTCTCAATGAATTCGCGCACTACGCCGTTTTCAACTTTGTCGAGCACTTCGGCAGCAAAGGCATTCAGCAGCATTTTTCGGGCGGTAGATTCTTTGATGCCTCGGGCACGTAAATAAAAAACAGCTTCCTCATCAAATTGTCCGGTGGTGCTGCCGTGACTGCATTTCACGTCGTCGGCATAAATTTCTAACTCAGGTTTAGAATAGGCTTTAGCATCGTCGGTGGTGATGATGTTGGCATTGGATTGGTAGGCCAAAGTTTTTTGAGCATCTTGGTGCACCTTGACCTTGCCGTTGAAAACACTAACGCCATTGTCGTTCACTACGCTTTTGTACAGTTCTGTTGACAGGCAGTTGGGCTTCATGTGTTCAATGAAGGTGTGGTTGTCGAAGTGTTCATTTGCGTTGATGTAGTTGAGTCCAAACAATTTGGCTTCAGCGCCAGGACCGTCGAGTTGCACATGTACATTGTTGCGTATCATTTTTCCAGACAAGGGAAAAGTGTTGATATGAAAAACGCTGTTTTTGTGTTGGTACGCAGAGTCGGTAGAAACGTGGTAAGTAGAGTCGTTTTCGCACTGCAATTTATTCACGGTCAATTGACCGCCCTCGAGCACAACGTATTCAGAAATAACGTTGGTGAGTGCATTTTGCGCATCGATCGTGTCGTAAGAAATCAATATTTCGGCTTGTGCATTTTTGCCAATAACGATGAGGTTTCTAGGCTGTGATGCAACGTTGGTGCCCTCATTCAAAAAGAGGAAGTGTACGGGCTTGTCGAGTTTTTTGCCTGGCTGCACATGCAAGTACACACCGTCTTGTGAATAGGCAGCGTTGAGCGCGTTGAAGGCGCTGAATTTGGCTTTGGCTAAAACGCCAAAGTACTGCTCCATGAATTGTCCGCGTTTAACTTTCGCCTGATTGATGTTCATCAGAAAGAAATCACCAAGTTCGTCTTCTTGAATATCAGAAAACAAAGGGGCGAAAAAGCCATTGATAAACACCATTTGGTAGGCATCGAGGCCTTTTATTTTATGCGCGTCAATGTGTGGATTATTGATCGACGTTTGTGGTTTAAATCCTTCCTTGAGCAAGGCGGTCAAAGAGGTGTATTTCCACAACTCATCCTTGGTGGTAGGAAACTCCACTTCTTTTAAATGTTCGAGCGCAAGTTCTCTAACCTTGATAAAGTTTTTTCCTTCTTTGGAAAAATCCTGACCTTCAAAGTTGATGAGGAAGCGTTCTTTTTCGGATACTTTAAAACTCATAATTTCTATGCTGTTGCAAACTCTTTAATAATCCAGTCGTAGCCTTTTTTCTCGAGCTCAAGGGCTAATTTTTTGTCTCCTGATTTCACAATTTTGCCGTCATACAATACGTGTACAAAATCAGGAATGATATAGTCCAACAATCTTTGGTAGTGGGTGATAACGACAAAAGCATTGTTTTTTGTTTTCAATTGATTCACGCCATTGGCAACGATGCGCAGGGCGTCAATGTCAAGTCCAGAATCGGTTTCATCTAAAATACCCAATTTTGGATTGAGCATTGCCATCTGAAAAACTTCATTTCTTTTTTTCTCGCCACCGCTAAATCCTTCGTTTACCGAGCGATTGGCAAGTTTACCATCGAGTTCAACAAGGGCCTGTTTTTCTTTCAGAATCTTCATGAATTCTTTGGTTTCCAAAGGGGGAAGTTTGTTGTATTCACGCACTTCATTCAGCGCTGTTTTGATGAAGTTGATGTTGGAAACACCCGGAATTTCTACTGGATATTGAAAAGCCAAAAAGAGTCCGGCGCCCGCTCGTGCTTCAGGAGCAAGATCTAAAAGATCTTTGCCATCAAAGGTCACAGATCCACCTGTTACTTCATAATCTTGTCGGCCAGCGAGTACAGAGGCGAGGGTGCTTTTGCCTGAACCGTTGGGGCCCATGATGGCGTGCACTTCTCCTGCTTTTACTTCGAGGTTTAATCCTTTTAAAATGGCTTTGCCGTTGATGGAAGCCTTGAGTCCTTTGATCTTTAACATAATATAGGTTCAATGTTTAATGTTCAAAGTTCAATGTTAGTTGAATACTTTGAACCTTTTAGTTCTGATGTTTTTAAATATTTAATTAATCCTGAAATAGTTTTACCGATGTTTAATACGTGCAATTTTAATTTTTCAAAGCTTTCTTTTTCAATATAATTAAGATCCAATGCAAGATAGAGCTGTGATCTGACTTCGCCTGCCGATGCTTTCGCAAAACTTAAAAACTGAATAAATTCTTTGTTTCCACCTCGCTCAAACCCTTCTGCGATGTTACTGAAAATAGAAATTACAGCTCTTCTTATTTGATCTCTCAATGCATAATCCGTGATGAAGGGTTTTTGGTCGCTGAGCACATAGATGCTCAAAGACAGCTGTCTTGCCATCTTCCACGCTTCTATTTCTTCGAACGATTTAAAACCACTCATCTTTTGTGTTTTCTAACTTTAAACTTTGAACTTAACCTACACTTCCTTCCAATGAAATTTCGAGTAATTTTTTTGCTTCTACCGCAAACTCCATAGGAAGATTGTCCATTACATTTTTACAAAATCCGTTGACTATTAAGCTGATTGCTTTCTCTGTTCTGATGCCGCGTTGGTTGCAATAAAACAATTGATCTTCACCAATTTTTGATGTTGTTGCTTCGTGTTCAACCTTTGCCGATTTGTTGTTGCATTCGATGTAGGGAAAAGTATGTGCACCGCATTTATCGCCCAAAAGCAATGAGTCGCATTGTGAAAAATTGCGTGCGTTTTCGGCTCCTTTATTGATTTTCACCAAACCTCGGTATGAGTTGTTGCTTTTGCCAGCTGAGATTCCTTTGGAGATGATGGTGCTTTTGGTATTTTTTCCAATGTGAATCATTTTGGTGCCGGTGTCGGCCTGCTGAAAATTATTAGTAACGGCTACAGAGTAGAATTCGCCCACACTGTTGTCGCCTTTCAAGATACAAGACGGGTATTTCCAAGTGATGGCCGAACCAGTTTCTACTTGTGTCCAAGAGATTTTAGAGTTGACGCCAGCGCAAATTCCACGTTTGGTAACGAAGTTGTAAATACCTCCACGGCCTTTGCTGTCGCCAGGATACCAGTTTTGTACTGTTGAATATTTGATTTGTGCGTTGTCAAGCGCGACCAATTCTACAACCGCAGCATGAAGTTGGTTCTCATCGCGTTGTGGCGCCGTACAGCCCTCTAAGTAGCTTACGTAAGCGCTGTCTTCGGCAACAATTAGTGTGCGCTCAAACTGACCGGTGTTGGCTTCATTGATGCGGAAATAGGTAGACAATTCCATCGGACAACGAACGCCTTTTGGAATGTAGCAAAATGATCCGTCGGTAAATACGGCGCTGTTCAATGCTGCGTAATAGTTGTCGGTCATTGGAACCACAGAGCCCAAATATTTTTTGATCAGTTCAGGATGGTTTTGCACCGCATCGCTAAACGAACCGAAGATGATGCCGAGTTCCATCAGTTTTTCCTTGTAGGTTGTTTTCACGGAAACCGAATCCATCACAACGTCTACAGCTACACCCGACAACATTTTTTGCTCTTCGAGTGGAATGCCTAATTTGTTGAATGTTTTTAAGATTTCAGGATCAACCTCGTCTAAACTATTCAGCACCTTCTTTGGTTTGGGCGCTGAGTAATAGCAGATGTCTTGAAAATTTATTTCAGGATAATGGATGTGTGCCCAAGCCGGTTCGGGCATTGCTTTCCAAATGGCAAAAGCTTTCAGGCGCCATTCGAGCAACCATTCGGGCTCGTTCTTTTTGGAAGAGATTAGGCGGATGATGTCTTCGTTGAGGCCCAAGGGTGCTTTGTCGGATTGCACGTCGGTAACAAATCCATATTTGTAATCGCCACTGGTGGCGTCTTTGATGGTGTCTTCGCTCTTGCTCATAATCTACACTGCAAAGCTTTCTCCGCAACCACAGGTACGAGAAGCATTAGGGTTATTGAAATTGAATCCTTTGCCATTGAGGCCACCTTCGAATTCTAAAATAGTTCCTGCCAGATAGAGCAAGCTTTTTTTGTCGACTACGATTTTTACGCCGTTGTCTTCAAATACTTTGTCTTCGGGTTTAAGGTCCGTATCGAATTTTAAGTCGTAAGACAAGCCTGAACAGCCACCGCTTTTCACGCCTACACGAATAAAACTTCCAGGTGCATTGCTGCCATCACTGAGCAGTCTCTCTACCTGATTTTTTGCGCTCTCACTTACGTTAATCATAACTTTCTTTATTTAGATTAATTCTAAACAAAGCAAAAATACCTAAAAAAGGGTATATGAACAACAGAATAAATGAATTAACGCATTAAAATAATGCGATACAGCATTTGCCATTAAAAATAGCGCAAGAAAATCCGCTTAAAAAGCAATTCTTTAATCGACTTAAAACTCAAAAGTTTCTAAAAACTTCGTGGTGATTTCACCATTGATGAAGGTTTTGTTGTCCATAAGTTTAATGTGAAAAGGAATGGTGGTTTTGATGCCTTCGATCACAAATTCCTCTAGTGCACGCTTCATTTTAGCGATGGCTTCTTCACGCGTTTGTGCAACGGCGATCAACTTACCTATCATGGAGTCGTAGTTTGGAGGAATCGTGTAGCCTGCGTATGCGTGCGTATCGATGCGAATGCCATGCCCTCCAGGAGAATGAAAATTGGTAATGGTTCCAGGAGACGGACGGAAATCGTTGTAAGGATCTTCGGCGTTGATACGGCACTCAATGGCGTGCAATTGTGGCTCGTAATTTTTACCTGATATTTTGATGCCTGCAGCGACTTTAATTTGCTCGCGGATAAGATCGTAGTTAATTACTTCTTCGGTGATGGTGTGTTCTACTTGGATACGCGTGTTCATTTCCATGAAGTAGAAATTGCGGTGTTTGTCAACCAAAAACTCAACAGTTCCAACACCTTCGTAATTCACGGCTTTAGCAGCTTTGATGGCAGCATCGCCCATTTTTTTACGCAATGCTTTGGTCATAAATGGAGAAGGCGTTTCTTCTACTAATTTCTGGTGACGGCGTTGCACAGAACAATCTCTTTCAGACAAGTGACAAACCTTACCAAATTGGTCGCCCACGATTTGTATTTCGATGTGGCGTGGATCTTCAATAAATTTTTCGAGGTAAAGAGCATCGTTGCCGAAGGCAGCGCCAGATTCTCTTTTTGCGCTTTCAATGGATTCTTCCAATTTGGATTCTTCCCAAACCACACGCATACCGCGACCACCACCACCTGCCGATGCTTTAACAATGACAGGGTATTTAATTTCTTTCGCAATTTTTTTTGCTTCAGCAATCGATGTGATCACGCCAACAGAACCTGGGATTACAGGCACCTTGGCTTTTTTCATGGTTTCTTTGGCTTGCGCCTTGTTGCCCATGGAGTCAATCATTTCAGGAGAGGCGCCAATAAATTTGATGCCATTTTCTTGACAAATGCGCGAGAACTGAGCGTTTTCAGAAAGAAAGCCGTAACCAGGGTGAATGGCGTCGGCGTTGGTGATTTCTGCTGCTGCGATCAAACGCGGCATTGACAAATAAGATTCTTTACTGGCTGGTGGTCCGATGCAAACTGCTTCGTCGGCAAAACGCACGTGCAAACTGTCTTTGTCGGCGGTAGAGTAAACGGCAACGGTTTGAATGCCCATTTCTTTGCAGGTGCGAATAACGCGCAGTGCAATCTCTCCGCGGTTGGCGATCAATATCTTTTTAAACATAATAAGTCAGTGCTTAGTAAATACTATTAGCTCGGGTCAATGACGAACAAAGGTTGATCGTACTCAACTGGAGAAGAATCTTTCACCAGAATTTCAACGATTCTTCCAGAAACTTCACTTTCAATTTCGTTGAAAAGTTTCATGGCCTCTATTACGCACAATACGGTTCCCGCCTTAACCTCGTCGCCTACTTTCACAAACTCTGCTTTGTCAGGAGATGGTTTGGTGTAGTAAGTTCCGATCATTGGAGATTTAACAGTAATGTATTTTGAATTTGTTTTGGCAACTGGAGTTTCAACCGGTGCAGCAGGAGCAGCCTGTGCTTGCGGCGCAGAAGCTGGAATGCTTTGTTGAAAAACTTGTTGCATAGGCGCAGCAGTTACATATTGTGTTTCTGCTTGCTTGTTTTTGATGATTAATTTGAAGCCTTTTGACTCCAATTCAATTTCACTCACATTTGATTTAGCGACAAATTTTATGAGATCCTGTATTTCATTTAATTCCATAGCGACGCTTTAAAATAGTTGATGACTAAAGTATGTTTTTTTTATGAATTGTAAGCCCATTTAACGTAAACAGCTCCCCAAGTAAATCCACCGCCAAAGGCAGCGAACACCAAGTTGTCTCCCTTTTTGAGTTTTTTCTCGAAGTCCCACAAGCACAATGGAATTGTTCCAGCTGTAGTGTTGCCGTATTTTTCAATGTTGATCATTACTTTTTCGTCGGGTAAACCCATGCGGTTTGACGTGGCGCTGATGATGCGTAAATTTGCTTGGTGCGGCACCAACCACGCAATGTCGTCGGCAGTCAATTTATTGCGTTCCATAATTTCTGCAGAAACATCGGCCATGTTTGACACTGCAAATTTGAAAACGGTTTTTCCTTCTTGGTATACGAAGTGTTTTCCAGCATCAATGGTTTCATGACTTGCTGGCATCAATGATCCGCCGGCTTGCTGAAACAAAAAGTTTCTACCTGACCCGTCGCTTTTCAACACAGAGTCCATCACCCCAACATTTTCTTCAGTAGGCTCTAAAAGCACGGCTCCAGCGCCATCACCAAAGATGATGCAGGTGGCGCGGTCTTGGTAATTCATAATAGCCGACATTTTATCAGCGCCTACAACGACTACTTTTTTGTGTTTTCCAGATTCAATAAAACTTGTGCCGGTTGACAGCGCAAATAAAAATCCAGAACAAGCTGCGCTTAAGTCGAAACCCCAAGCGTTTTTTGCGCCTAATTTGTCGCAAGTGATATTGGCTGTAGATGGAAAGGGCATGTCGGGTGTTACCGTTGCTACAATTACCAATTCTATTTCTTCAGGAGAAATGCCTCTTTTTTGACAAAGTTCTTTCACGGCTTCAACGCACATGTCAGAGGTGGCTTTGCCTTCTCCTTTAAGGATTCTTCTTTCTTTGATGCCGGTGCGGGTGGTGATCCACTCGTCCGTGGTATCTATCATTTTTTCCAATTCCGCATTGGTCAAGATATATTCAGGAACATATCCTCCTACGGCGGTGATGGCAGCGTGAATTTTACCCATTTAGTTAAATGCTTCTTTGATTTTATTGCTAAGATTAGCAGCTGCTACTTCATGTGTCAGAAGTATCATGTTTTTTATGGCAATTTCATTGGAGATGCCGTGTCCTACTACTGCAGTGGAGTTGATTCCAAGTATGGGACTGCCGCCATAAAGTTCGTAATTGAATCTTTCAAAGTAGGAATCCACCAAACCTCTTTTTTTCAAGAGATGGTAAAAGCCTTCTCCTTCTTTGATGACAATATTTCCGGTGAATCCGTCGCATACGATGACATCACAGTTGTCTTCGAAAATGTCGCGTCCTTCGATGTTGCCAACAAAATTAAAGTCTTTGCTGTCTTTCATTAAACCGTATGCTGCCTGCGTGTTGAGGTTGCCTTTTTCCGCTTCTTCTCCTATGTTCAATAGGGAGACGCGTGGATTTTCACATTTCAAAATCAACTTGGCATAAATTGAACCCAAAATGCCAAATTGGTACAAAACATCTGGCTTACAGTCGGCATTAACGCCCACGTCAAGTATAACATTTGTGTTGCCGTTTTCTTTAGGAAGCAGGGAAATCAGTGACGGACGAATCAAGCCCGGAACGGTTTTAACAGCGTACATTGCGCCAACCATCATTGCACCAGTATTTCCAGCACTTGCAAAACCATCAAGTTCTTTTGTGGCAAGCATTCTGTAACCGATGGAAATAGAAGAGGCTGGTTTTTCTTTGAAAGCTTTAACGGGGTGTTCACCCATTGAAATCACTTCTGTGCTGTGCACAATAGTAAAATCACTCTCTTTTCCGCCGTATTGAACCAATTGCTCGCGGATAAGAGAGGTGTCACCAATTAAAACAAGTTCAACGTCGGCAGGCAATTCTTTTCTTGCCTGAACCGCTCCGCCTGTAGTTGTTTTGGGCGCGTAATCGCCACCCATTATGTCAATACCAATACGCATGTTGAATGCAGGTAAGACTAAATTAAGCCGTTACAGCTTGTTCTACAGCTTGTTTTCCTTTGTAGTATCCGCACTCACCACAAACTCTGTGGTAAAGTACTGCTGAATTGCAGTTTGAACATGTAGAAAGAGTAGGAGCAACTGCTTTGTAAGTAGTTCTTCTTTTGTCTCTTCTTGTTGTCGAATGCCTTCTCTTTGGATGTGCCATTGTTATTTAATTTAATTGCTAAAACTTTTTAATATGTCCCATCGGGGATCTGTCTTGTCGTTGCTAGAGTTTGATAATTGCTCTAGTTTTTTGATGATTTCTTGGTTGCATGTACTTTTTCCCGATGCGTCTACTGGATGTACTATTTTCAACGGCAGTGTTAGTTGTAGTGTTTCGTAAATGAAGTGCGTGAGATCCAATTGGTATTCCCCAGCAGCTAAAAACAAAACCTCTTCTGTAGATTGCCCTTCTTCTCCTTTTCCACCTACTTTCACAACAAGTTTGTCTTGTTGGTCAATAGGAAAATTAAAGTTGTCGGCACAACGGTCACAAGTAACTTGTATAAAACCCTTGAACGTAAAATTCAAAATCATCATACCCGGTTTTTTTTCAAGGATCAAATCAACTGCGACTTGCCCCTTCGGAATCTCCGAGTATTCAATGCTTTCAAAGAACTCATCAGTTATTTCAAACTGAAAATCATGTTTCCCTTCTTGCAGCCCTACAAAGTTTATTACTAAATCCTTCATCACAAACTATTAAAGAAAGGTCGCAAAGATAACAAAAAAATGAATATTGCAAGTGTTTTCGTGAATTGTATTGGTGGGCGGCGTTTATTGTCGGTCGTTGATCAATAATTTTGTTGCGC
>CANFBW010000063.1 GCA_947444925.1 Flavobacteriales bacterium
AAGTAAGGAGTCACTTTTGCCTTTGCGCTGCAGGTAGAAATCGTAGGAATCTTTGGTTCCACTTTCGCCAACGGCAAGGTACAGCCCTTCGCTGATACTATCGAAAACACTGTTGTTGGCGAATACGTAGAGTCGTAATCTATTGCTTGAAGAGGGCGCGAACGCCAAGTTGATCCAAAAACTCAGAGTGCTGTTGCTGTTTAAAATATAGGGCGTGCAAAGCCAAGCGCTTCCTGCGGCAGCAGTAGTGCTTTGTAATTGTTGGGCTGTATTGACGGTAAATTTCGAGCTGTCTCCAATCCAGTGTTGAAGGGAGGAAGTTGAAAAATCTTCATCGATTTGTGCTGGGCACAAATAGGCATATACAGCAAATGCCATGAATGCGAAGTGCTTCATGATAAATGACGTTAAGGAGGATTAAATAAAGTTTGTGCTGCAGATTTCACAATAAATGTAGTAAATTCGTCGACCAATTTTAAATTTAAAAGTTATGAAAGTAGCAGTAGTTGGAGCTACCGGTTTGGTAGGCTCTCAGATGATTAAAGTTCTTGAAGAAAGAAATTTCCCAGTAACAGAGTTTATTCCTGTTGCAAGTGCCAAATCTGTTGGAAAGGAATTGGCTTTTAAGGGTAAGAACTATAAGATTGTGGGTTTAGATGACGCTATCGCAATGAAACCAGATGTAGCTATTTTCTCTGCTGGCGGAGGAACTTCACTAGAATATGCGCCTAAATTTGCAGCCGCGGGCATCACTGTGATCGACAATTCTTCGGCTTGGAGAATGGACGAAACTAAGGTTTTATGTGTGCCTGAAATCAATGCAGGAGAATTAACTGAGGACTCAAAAATCATTGCGAATCCGAACTGTTCTACTATTCAAATGGTAGTGGCTTTGGCCGATTTGCACAAGAAATACAAAATCAAAAGAATCGTTGTTTCTACTTACCAATCGATCACCGGAACTGGTGTGAAAGCGGTGAAACAAATGGAAGATGAGCGCGCCGGCATTAAAGATGGCGAGAAGGCGTACGTTTATGAAATCGACAGAAATTGTATTCCGGCATGCGATGTTTTCACCGACAATGGCTATACTAAAGAAGAGATGAAATTGGTGAATGAAACCAAAAAAATCTTCCGCGATGATTCTATCAAAGTAACAGCAACTGCAGTTCGCGTTCCTGTTGTAGGAGGTCACTCAGAAAGTATCAACGTTGAGTTTGAAAAAACGCCTAACTTAAAAGAGGTGTTCGAAATATTGAGAAATACGAATGGTGTTATTTTGCAAGATGATGTTGCTAAAAACATTTATCCGATGGCGAAATTCTCGCACAACAAAGACGAAGTGTTTGTTGGACGAGTAAGAGCCGACGAGTCAAATGCAAACGCAATCAATATGTGGGTGGTGGCTGACAATTTGCGCAAAGGTGCTGCAACCAACGCGGTTCAAATAGCGGAGTATTTGTTGAAGAAGGGCCTTTTGAAAGCTGGCGTTTTGGCTTAAGCTTAAATAATATTGTAGGAATCACTCTTGATGCGAATCGGGAGGGATTTTTTTTGCGCTACTGGGCAACATTTGTCATTCTGAGGTACTCCGAAGAACCTATCGCCTTCTACTTCAAATCCTGCTGGCATTATTTTTAAACATAGAGGTTTGCTGAATCAATCTTCATGGATCACAACTACTTTGTTTATATTCTTACCAACCCAAAACGAAGTGTTCTATACACGGGTGTCACCAGTAACCTAACCAATCGCCTGCATGAGCATTTTGAATTGCGCGGACAACCATGGACCTTTGCGGGTAGATACTATTGCTTCAATTTAATTTATTACGAGCAGTTTAATAGAATTGAACATGCGATAGACAGGGAAAAACAAATTAAAGGTTGGACACGCGCCAAGAAAGTTTCTCTAGTTGGGCAGCAAAATCCTCAGTGGAAATTCTTGAATGCTGAAGTTGTTGATTTGTAAGTGAGGGACGATAGGTTCTTCGGAGTACCTCAGAATGACAAAAGCTTCCGATGCTGTGGTAAGTGTCGAGAACGGTTGAATTCAAGTTGGATTGTCTGGAATGATCGACTTAATGTGACGATGCTGACCTTAGGTTGTTCGGAGTACCTCAGAATGACAAGAGCTTCCGATGCTGCGGTAAGTGTCGAGAACGGTTGAATTCAAGTTGGATTGTCTGGAATGATCGCCTTAATGTGACGATGCTGACCTTAGGTTCTTTGGAGTACGTCAGAATGACAAAAGGATGCGATTTTCAAAAAATTTTTTCGCGAAAGGCTGTCATTCTGAGGTAATCCGAAGGATCTATCGTTTTGAACAGCATTTCTATTTGTTCAATTTCGGGTAATCCTTAATTAAAAACACAAATGATTCAACTAAAAATGTATGCCATCTATTTTGCCTTGTTCTTGTAGCTTTTCTTAATTCTTTGTGTCCTAGAATTTTCAGGAAATGCCATCAACATTTTGATTTCCGAACCTGTACACGTTGATTCAATGTTAATGATGACAGGGAATGCAGCGTTTAAAATTGCGCTTTCCTGATGAAGAAGAAATATCGAATTACATCAAACTAACCATGAAGTAAGCGTTGAAAACTGCACAAAAGAGTGAGGTTTTTTTCTTTCGCCTTTTTACTTTGCATTAAACTCGCTCATCACCTTTCCGATGTCGATGAGACCGAAAGACAGCACTGCCTTTGTTGCTATTTCGATGCGTTCGCTGAGGGTTTCTTTTTCTTCTTTATTCCATTCGCCCAAAACGTAATCGACTTGCTTTCCTTTGCTGAAATCAGCGGCAATGCCGAAGCGCAAGCGCGGGTAGTTGTTGTTGCCTAAAATTTCGTTGATGTGTTTAAATCCGTTGTGTCCGCCGTCGCTACCGCTGGTGCGGATGCGCAATTTTCCGAAGGGCAATGCCAAATCATCGGCAACAATTAAAGTACGTTCGATGGGAATGTTTTCTTTTTGCATCCAATAGCGCACTGCATTGCCGCTGAGATTCATGTAGGTGCTTGGTTTAAGCAGAATATAGGTTCTGCCTTTGTGTTTTAGGGTGGCGATGTCGCCATAGCGGTCTGTGCTAAAAAAAATATTGGATGCCTTAGCCAAGGCATCCAATATTTTAAATCCTATGTTGTGACGTGTCTCCTCGTATTCTTTACCAATATTACCGAGACCCGCGATTAGAAATTTCATATAACTCGTCTTAGCGAGTGACTACTATTTCTTAGCTGCTGGAGCTGCTGCTTTTGCTGGAGCCGCTTTGCCGCCTTTAGCCGGAGCTTTCGCTGCTGCCGCTGCTGCATTCGCTTCTTGTGCTGCTGCTCTAGTTACACGAACCGTTACTACTACTGAGTTAGCAGAAGAAACGAAATCGAAACCTGTTGCCGCTAAAGAACCAACTTTTACAGACTGACCGATACCAATGTTACTGATATCAACAGTTACTGAATCAGGAAGATTTTTAGGCAAAGCCTTCACCTTCAATTTTTTCAATTTCACCTGTAATTTACCACCGGCCAAAACACCAGTAGATGTTCCTGTCAATTTAACTGGAACTTCCATTACTACGGCTTTGTCTTCAAAAACTTGCATAAAATCTGCATGCAGCATTTCGTCTGTCAAAGCGTGAAATTGTGTTTCTTGAAGAACGGCTTGTACTTTTTTGCCGTCAACGTCCAAGTTAACCAGGTATGAATCTGGTGTAAAAACTAATAATTTGAAAGAGGTCAACGGTGTTGTGAAATGCAATGGTTTTTCGCCACCGTAAAGAACACAAGGAACCAGTCCTGAGTTGCGTACCGCTTTGATAGTTGCTTTCGTTTCACTTGTTGCTCTTGATGTTCCTTGAATCTCTACTGATTTCATGACTCTAAATTTAAATCAAACAATAAAATTGGCACTTATAGATTGGTTGACGTTTACACTTTTGATCACTTTCGCGAACAAGTCGGCAACCGATAATACTTTTATTTTAGCACATTCTTTTTTCAAAGGAATGGTGCTTGTTACAACTAACTCTGTCAACACAGATTTTTCAATTGTTTCGTAGGCTTTACCTGACAGCACAGCGTGTGTACACAAAGCGCGAACGCTGATTGCACCGTGTTCCATCATCATTTCAGCAGCCTTGGTTAAGGTGCCGGCAGTATCGCACATGTCATCGATCAGCACAACATCTTTTCCTTTAACATCACCAATAACGGTCATGCTTGAAACTTGATTTGCTTTTTCTCTTTGTTTGTAGCAGATGGCCAAATCAACATCTAAGTGTTTAGCGTAAGCATTGGCTCTTTTTGTGCCTCCGGTATCGGGAGCTGCGATCACCATGTTTGTAAGATCCAGTGTTTTCAAATAAGGCATAAAGATAGAGGAGCCATAAAGATGGTCTACCGGCACTTCAAAAAATCCTTGTATTTGATCAGCGTGCAAATCCATGGTCATTATTCGGGTCACTCCAGCAGCGGTCAATAAATTGGCCACTAATTTAGAAGTGATGGATACTCTAGGTTTGTCTTTTCTGTCTTGGCGTGCATAACCGTAATAAGGCATAACGGCAACAATTTCGTGTGCCGAAGCTCTTTTGGCAGCGTCTACCATTTGCAATACTTCAAACAAATTGTCGGTCGGAGGAACGGTTGATTGTATGATAAATACATCTTGACCGCGGATGCTTTCTTCAAATGAAGTTTGGAATTCACCATCGCTAAATTCGAAAAAGCCCACATTTCCCAGTGGCACACCAACCTTGGCAGCGATCTCCTGTGAGAGTGCCATGGTGTTTCTTCCTGAAAATATTTTAAAATCTCTTGCCATCGTGTTGTCAACAATTTGCCCTTTCAAAAAAGTTTTTTTTCGATAAGGGAGGACAAAGATATAAAATTTATTTTGAAAGTAGGAATATTTGAATAAATTTGCCCTCGCATTGAGAAATGCCCAGGTGGCGGAATTGGTAGACGCACTAGACTCAAAATCTAGCGACCTCGGTCGTGAAGGTTCGATTCCTTTCCTGGGTACAATTGAAAAGCCCGCTAACGAGATGTTAGCGGGCTTTTTGTTTTTTGCATTTCGAAACGGAGATTAGTCTCTGGATGGATAGATCCCCTCTATGCAAATGATGTACTTTGTTCCTTCCGGCCCTGTTAATTTGGGCAGGGCAAAGGTTGTTTTTCCGTCGCCGCCATAAGTGGTTCCTAGTAGTGAAAACACAGCTGCATGTTGGCTGATTTGCAACAGCTGCCCATTGCACAGCATAGTGCCTCTTGGCGCAAAATTGCCGCCAAATAATTTAATTACACCGATTAATTCGTCCATTTTTTAAAGGTTAGAGATTAAATAGAAGCCCTTGGGCCCGTTTAGTTGCAATGAAGTTAAGGGTCATATTTTTCAATTGAAATGAACTTCGTCTTTTTTGGACTGAATGATTTTACTTTCTCCTTGTTTCTCATTCTCCCTTCTCTTGCTATCTTTGCCTTATGAATAATACCACGCTTACTTATGACCAACCTGAAAAGCAGCGCCGCTATGATGTTGCGTATCTTAAGATGGCTATTGAATGGGCAAAGCTGTCGCACTGTACCCGAAAGCAAGTGGGCGCCATCATTGTAAAAAATGGCATGATCATCAGCGATGGTTACAACGGAACCCCGTCGGGCTTTGACAATTGCTGCGAAAACGATAGCAATGAAACGCATTGGTATGTGCTGCATGCCGAGGCCAATGCGATTTTGAAATTGGCTAAATCGACCAACAGTGGAGAAGGCGCAACATTGTACATCACTTTGTCGCCCTGCAAAGATTGCAGTAAATTGATATTGCAGTCGGGCATTAAAAGAGTGGTATACATGAATGCCTACAAGGACGACGAAGGCATTGCTTTTTTGTCGAAATCAGATATTGACATCACGCATCTTCCATTACTGGGTGATGAGTAGATTTTCTAAGCTATATTATTTCCCAATTTACTTGGCGCTTGCACTCATTGTAGGTATGGTGATTGGACGCGCCCTTCCCAAGGGCTTTTCAGCAACGGCGGGACATTCGTCGAAGTCAGATTCACTGGCAAATGAAATGTACAACCTTTCAGAAATGCTCGAATTGGTGAAAGAACACTACGTTGATTCGGTTGACGTCACCAAGATAGCGCAGCGCGGAATCAATGATTTGCTGAAACAGCTGGATCCGCATTCAGCCTATGTCCCATCGGCGCAAGTAGACAAGATGAACGAGTCGTTGAAAGGTAGTTTTGAAGGCATCGGCATGGAGTTTACGCTTTTTAAAGATACGATAGTAGTTGTGAAGCCTGTCATTGGCGGTCCATCGGAGCAGGCGGGTTTGCAACCCGGCGACAAAATCATTCAAATTGAAGGGAAAAATGCGGCGGGTACCGGCATGAATTCAGATGCAGTCATCAAAAAATTGCGCGGAAAACGTGGCACTGTGGTGCATATTTCTGTTTTGCGCACAGCTGAAAAAGCACTGCTTCCTTTTGCGATCACGCGTGCCGAAATTCCCATTCACAGTGTTGTAGCAGCATTTATGCTCGACTCTACCACTGCCTATTTTAAAATAGAAGAGTTTGCCGAGAACACCATTAAAGAATTGCAAGAGAGTGCGCCCTATGCCAACAAAAATGTGAAGAATGTAGTTGTTGATTTGCGCTACAACGGAGGAGGCTATCTCAATACTTGTTTTGATTTGGCCGATGAGTTTTTAAAAGAGGGCGAATTGGTGGTGTATACAGATGACCGCATGCACCAGCAAAAAAAGATGTTTGCTACCGAAAAGGGGCAATTTGAAAACGCCAAAGTATATGTGCTCATCAACAGTGAGTCTGCATCCGCGAGTGAAATATTTGCTGGGGCTATTCAAGACAATGACCGCGGTGTTTTGATTGGCGAGCGCACTTTTGGAAAGGGTTTGGTGCAAGAGGTTTTTCCCTTGGCAGATGGCGGACAAATGCGCCTCACTGTTTCGCGTTATTACACGCCGTCAGGGCGTTGTATTCAGCGTGAATACAAAGGAGTTGATTATGACAAGTACAGCAGTGAACGTTTCGATGAATCAAAAACCGATAGCTCCAAAGTGTTTTACACTAAGAATAAGCGTAAGGTCTATGCATGTGGTGGCGTATCACCTGATGTTGTGCTAGCGCATGACTCTGTATTGCAGTGGTCGCTGTTGAATAAAATTTATGAGGAAGATTTCATTCGCAAAGCTGCTTTGTTTTATTATTTGAAACACAAGCAGCAGTTGAAAGCATTGCCAGCACATATTTTTTTACAATCAATAGCTGCTCAAGCCGACATTAGGAGGAGTGCTGTGGCGCAATTGGGAGCAATGAAACTTTTAAACAAACCACTCAATGCGGCAAGCACAGCGTTTTTGGCGAAAGAGGTGTGCGCCATTGTTGCCAAATGTGCATACGACAGCAATGCCTACTATAACGTGTTGTTGCAAAATGACCCCTACATTCGTTATGTGCTGCAGCAGTTGAAGCATCCATCGCTGCGTTAGGCGAGCTGTCGTTGCAGAGGTGACTAAGATCTCACAACAAAATTGTATTTTTACATCAAATTGAAGTTATGGCGACAGAAAAGGGAGCATCCGACAAAGGCAGAAAAAGAGGCGGAAAGCCAACAGAAAAAAGAGAAAGTGCAAGTTTTTCACGCAAGGCAAAGCCAGTTGCGGAGAAGAAAGGATTTAAGTTTAAAAAACCTGAGAAACCCGCTCCGGTTCGCGCTATCAAAGGGATCAGCAAAAGCGTTGCCCCAGAAAAAACAGAAGAAAAAAAGACCTATACAAAGCCTTTCCAAAAGGTGGTTAAAAAGAAGTTGGTGTCGAAACCTGAAACTTTTAAAGAAGACGATGGCTACATGCGCCTCAATAAGTTTATTTCAAACGCCGGTGTTTGTTCACGCCGCGAGGCCGATGAATTGATCAAGGTGGGTGCGGTTTCAGTGAATGGAAAAGTGGTAACAGAAGTTGGCACAAAAGTGCACGTGAGTGATAAAGTACAATACGGAAAAGAGACTTTGAAGCCTGAGAAAAACATTTATGTTTTATTGAATAAGCCGAAGGATTTTGTGACTACGTCTGATGATCCGCAAAATAGAAGAACGGTAATGGAATTGTTAAAAGGCGTTGGAAAATACAGAGTGTATCCGGTAGGTCGCCTTGACAGAATGACCATGGGCGTGTTGCTTTTTACCAATGACGGCGAGCTCACCCAAAAGTTGTTGCACCCGAAACACTTGGTGAAAAAGATCTACCATATTGAGTTGCATCGCGGTATTGATGCGGACCATTTTAAAATGATTACCGATGGCATTACCTTGGAAGATGGTTTTATAAAGCCCGATGCTTTGGAGTATGCCAACAAGGAGAACAAAAAAGAATTGGGAATCGAAATACATTCGGGTCGAAATCGTATTGTTAGAAGGATATTTGAAAACTTCAATTACCAAGTATTGAAACTCGACCGCGTGTTTTTTGCAGGACTTACAAAAAAAGATTTGCCCCGCGGTAAATGGAGGTTCCTCACCGAAAACGAAGTGCGCACCTTGAAAATGTTGGGATAGAAAATCCGTTTTATTTTTTGTGAAAAAAAAACTCAAAATAGTTGGACTTGTTTTATTGGGATTGGTGCTGCTCTTCATCATTGCCGGCGTTGTTATTGGCACGGTATACCAAGATGAGGTAAAGGGTATTGTGATGAAGGAATTGCGCAAAAATTTGTCGCGCGATGTTAAAGTGGCCGATGCCGATGTGCACTTTTCTATTTTTTCGAAATTCCCGAAGGCTTCCGTTGAAATCAACAACATTACCATACCGGGCATGCGCAAAGGCGCACCGAATTTGTTGAAAGTAGATAAATTGTATTTGCTTTTCGACATGCTTTCCGTATTCACCAGCAATTTTGAAGTGGATGCCATTGATGTGCAGGAAGGCGAGCTGAACTTGGGGTACGAACGTGGCGATAAGGCTAATTTTTGGATTTGGAAGGAAAGCGCACCCGATGAAGAAGCATCCAATGTAAAGATCAACCTCACGATGGTGAACTTGGATCATGTTTTATTTTCTTATTTCAACGAAGACGAAGAGAGCAAATACTCCTTCCTTATGGAGAAGGTTGATTTTTATCCGGTGTTCAATGAAAGCAATATCGCCTTTGCATCGGAGGGTAAAGTAGTGATGAAAAAATTGAAGAACAGCGATTTGCTATTCGATAAAGAAATGGAAATTGACCATCACCTCAGCGGAGGGAATTTTTTCTATGATAGCGACTTGCTTAAAATTAGAGAACTGGAATTGGAGCTTGACGGTAAAATTGCAGTGAAGAGTCACGGCACTTTGCAGGATAAGAAAGACGGTTTGTATTTTGATTTTAAAGCAGAAACGGACCAGGTGAGTGTGCAAGATCTGATGGCGCTTTTTCCAACCTCATATTTGGAAGAAGTGACGCCCCTAAAACCCGAAGGAGAAAGCAATATCAAGATCGCCATTAGTGGTAAAAATGACGCCGTGCGTTCGCCCGATGTGCGCATCGACTTTGACTTTAAAGACTTGCAATTGTTGATGCCTGAAGATGGCATCACCCTTGACAACATTCAAAGCAAAGGGCACTATTTGTACGATGGCGAAAGCGTGCTGAATCCGCATTCAGTCAATATCAGCGAATATGTGATGAAATTCGGCGATAGCTATATCAAAGGCGAAGTGCAGCTGTCGGAACTGAAAAATCCCTATGTGCGCCTGAAGGGGGAAGCCGATATTTTACTGGAGGATCTTTATAAAAAAATAAAGATAACTAAGGTTGAAAGTATGTCGGGACGCACGCATACGGCTTTTAATTTTCAAGGTAAGCTGGCCGACATTTTTATTGAAAAAGACTTGCGTTATTTGCAGTTGTTTAAGTCGGATGGTGAAATTGTCTTCAATAATGTGCAAGTAAAATTGGTAGAAGACCCCAATATTTACAAGGATATCAGAGGGAAGATTTCATTCAACAATCGTGATTTCATGATCGATAGTATTGCGGGGTTTGCCAATTCTACCGATTTCATGATTCAAGGGAAGGTGCCCGATGTGTTTTTGTTTTTGTTGGGTCAATCCAAGTTCAAAATGACAGCGCACGTGCAGTCTAATCAATTTAAAATGGATGAATTTTTGTCGGAAACTGAATCCGCTTCCGACGACGATTACAAGTTGACTTTCCCCGACAACACTGACCTTACGTTGAAGTTCAATATCGGTAAATTTTTGTTTAGAAAGTTTGAGGCGAGTGCAGTGAAAGGTTCAGCAACGCTGCAAAATCAAGTGTTGACCTTGGATGAGTTTACGTGCAAAACCAGCGAGGGATCGGCCAAAATTAATGCGTCGGTTGCCATTGAAGGCCCTAACAAAATCAAATACGAATGCAATGGTTCGTTGGACAAGATAAATGTCAAAACGCTGTTTTCTCAATTTGAAAATTTCTCACAAGACTTCATTCAAGACCAGCACATTGAAGGCTTGCTAAGTAGTGATATTCACTTTGTGGCTCAGTCTGATTCGGCCATGAACATTGACATGTCGAAGATGTATACTTTGGCGCACATTAAAATTGAAAATGGAAAACTCATTAATTTTCCTGCCATGCTAGAGCTTGACGAGTACCTATCAAAGGAGTACAAAATGAAGTTTAACGATTTGGGCAATCTTTCATTTTCAACGTTGGAGAACGATATCCGCATTGAAAAACGCAACATCGTTATTCCAAATATGGTTATTAAGTCATCGGCGCTGAACCTTGAAATATCAGGGGAACACAGTTTTGATATGGCGATTGATTACCATTTCAAAATCAAGAGTTCGGAGTTGATGCGTGCATACAAAAGCAAGAAAAAAAGTGACAATGAATTTGTAGAAGCCGATGAGGACATTAGTGAAACCATTCCTTTTTACATGAAGGGAACTACCGATAATCCTGAGTTTGGCTACGATAAGACTGTGCGTAAAGATTTGGCAAAGGCGAAAATGGAAAAGGAAAAGGAAAAATTTAAAGAGGCTTTTAAAAAGGAATTCGGACCAAAGAAAACTGAAATAAAGGAAGAAAAAAACGAGGTCAAAAAACAAATTGAGGACAAGTCGCGTTTTGAAGTGCAGTGGGACGACAACTAAGAACTTTGCGATGAATATTTACTACCGAAAACAAATCTGGAAAATTACCTTGCTCGCCATCGCCCTAGGCATCGCGATGTTGTCGTTATGGTACACCAATGGTTTGGTGGAAAAATTGTCGCAGGAAGAAGAAAAAAAGGTGAAACTCTGGGCCGAAGGCACCAAGCGCTTAACCAGCATGGAAACCACAATGAGTGAGATCAGTTTTTTATTCAACACCGTAGTGCAAAACAACACAACGGTGCCGGTAATATTGACGAATCAGGAGGGCGATGTGGTGTCATGGCGAAACCTTGATTCGCTCAAAGCAACGACGAGTCCTGAATTTTTAAAGGAAATGTTGACGCAAATGAAGGCCGACCATCCTCCTATTGTCATTCCTTTGGCCGACAACCATTTCAATTACATTTATTATACTGATTCTTTGTTGCTGACACAACTGAAATATTATCCATATGCGCAGTTGACGGTCATCGCTATTTTTATTTTGGTGGCTTATTTGGCCTTTTCGTCAAGTCGCAACGCTGAGCAAAATCAAGTGTGGGTGGGTATGGCGAAAGAGACCGCGCATCAATTGGGTACGCCATTGTCTTCATTGATGGGTTGGTTGGAGTATTTAAAATCAACTGGTCTCGACGAAAATATTAGCGTTGAAATTGAAAAGGACATTCACCGCTTAGAAACCGTGACACAGCGTTTCTCGAAGATAGGCGCTACGCCAACGCTCAAGCCCTTGCAGGTAATAACAGTGGTAGAGCAGGCGCTAGGTTACTTGAAAACACGCGTGTCGAAGAAGGTGTCGCTTGAACTCGAGGTAAATTGCAGCGAACAATTGCTGGTGCCTTTGAACCAACCTTTATTTGAATGGGTCATTGAAAATTTATTCAAGAATGCTGTTGATGCGATGGAGGGCGAGGGACAGTTGAAGGTGAGCATAAGTGAGAATGAAAAGCAGGTCTTCATCGATTTTAGTGATACTGGAAAAGGAATTCCTTCTGGTGATTTTAAGAGAATTTTTCGACCAGGATTTACCACCAAAACAAGGGGTTGGGGACTTGGTCTTTCTTTGGCAAAACGCATTGTGGAGTATTACCACAAAGGGAAAATATTTGTCAAGGAGTCGCAACCCAATGTAGGCAGTACTTTTAGGGTGGCTCTCAAAAAATAGATGTCGGGTATTTACATACATATTCCCTTTTGCAAGCAGAGCTGTCACTATTGTGATTTTCACTTTTCAACGACTTTCAAAGGTTATCGTGACAGAATGATTGCTGCCTTGTGCAGGGAAATTGAATTGCAAAAGCATTTTTTGAATACGCCGCTTGAGACCCTCTATTTTGGTGGGGGAACACCTTCTTTGCTGACGGCGGAGGAAGTGAAGCAAATAATAAAAACAGTGCGCAATACTTTTGACGCGTCTGCGCTGAAAGAAATCACACTTGAAGCCAATCCCGACGATCTAAGTGAAACGCAGCTACACGGCTTGTATGACGCAGGGATTAACCGCTTGAGCATAGGTATTCAGTCGTTTTTTGACGAAGATTTGCAGTACATGAACCGTGCACACAACAGTGAACAAGCGCTGCGCTGCGTTGCATTGGCGAAGCAAGCTGGGATTGAAAACATCAGCATTGATTTGATTTATGGTTTTCCGGGATTGACTGACGACAAGTGGCAGCGCAATCTTGACGCTGCAATTGCAATGGGGGTGTCGCACATTTCTTCGTATGCGATGACGGTTGAGACGGGCACTGCGTTGAGTCAACATATTTTGAAAGGGAAGTCGCCTGCGCTCGATGACGAGCAAAGTATTCAGCATTTTAAAATGCTGCAAGGCGCCCTAAATGCGGCAGGATTCATGCATTATGAGATCTCTAATTTTGCCCTGCCAGAAAAAATTTCGCAGCACAATTCGGCGTACTGGAAGGGCAAAAAGTATTTGGGCATCGGTCCCTCGGCCCATTCTTTTGACGGTGGAAAGCGCTATTGGAACGTGTCCAACAATATGCGCTACATTCTCGAAATAGAGCAAAACAAAGTGCCTGCAGAATCAGAAGAAATTACTAACGGTACCGCGTACAATGAGTATTTGCTCACAGGTTTGCGTACCATTTGGGGAGTAGAAGATACTGCGATAAAGGCTTTTGGTGAGCAATGTGCCAATACCTTTTACGAGGAAGTGCAAGTGTATCTTAAAAGCGGAATGGTTTTGTATACTGACGGAAAATTCACTTTGAGTGACGATGGAAAATTCATCGCAGATAGAATTGCTTCTGATTTATTTGTGTTGTCCGAAAAATGATTTTGCGGAAGCAATAATTTACTTGATTTTTGTTTTGCTAAAATAGATCTTTACCACATAACAGGGATTATGAAATTGGACAAGACAGATTTAAAGATATTACGCGCTTTGCAAAAAGATGGACGCATTACTAACTTGCAATTGAGTCAGGACATAGGATTGTCTCCTGCGCCAACATTAGAGCGGGTTAAAAAGCTAGAGGCATCGGGCATCATCGCCAGTTACCATGCCGCGGTGAATGAACAAATACTGGGCTTGGGTATTCAAGCTTTTATTTCGATTTCGCTGACACGGCAGATAGACAACGCCATTGCCGGATTCAAAACGAAAATCAATGCTATTCCTGAAATTATGGAATGCTATCAAGTAACGGGAAATGCCGATTACCTTGTCAAAATCATGGTGAAGGACATTCCCTCTTTTGAGCAATTGATCTCTAATAAACTCAGCAAAATAGAGGAAATCGGACAGATGCACTCTATGGTTATTCTCTCTAAAATCAAAGATGCCAAAGAGGTGCCTTTGGAGTACTAGCGTATCTTCGCATGTTCAAGTGTATGCCCATCCTCTCAATTTAGTTGGTTGAAGTGGTCGAATTGGTTAGATTAGCAACGTAAAAAAAATACCTATGCTTTTATCAGTGGTAGTGCCCATTTTTAATGAAGAGGAAAACATCCGCCTGTTACACGAGCGTTTGTGTGGTGTTGTAAAAAAGTTGAATACTGAGTTAGAGTTCATTTTTGTGAACGATGGCAGTAGGGACAATTCGCTGGCTATCATAAAGCTGTTGGCCGCAGCGCACAGCAATGTAAAATTTATTGATTTCAGCAGAAATTTCGGGCATCAGATTGCCGTTACTGCAGGCTTGGATATCGCCAAGGGTGATGCGGTAGTAATCATTGATGCTGATTTGCAAGATCCTCCTGAACTGATCGCTGAAATGTTTGTGAAATGGCAGCAGGGATTTGAGGTCGTGTATGCAAAACGCAAAGAGCGCAGAGGTGAAAATTTCTTTAAGAAGTTCAGTGCTAAATTGTTTTACCGTGTCATCAACAAAATGATTTCGTTCAA
>CANFBW010000064.1 GCA_947444925.1 Flavobacteriales bacterium
ACACATTGTCGTGTACCGTGCAACCATGAACCAAAGCATGGTGTCCAATGGATACATTGTTGCCAATGTTTGTTGGATATTTTTCATAGGTAGCGTGAATGCATGCACCATCTTGCACATTCACTTTGTTGCCCATTTTAATGTAATGCACATCGCCACGAACCACAGCATTAAACCAAAAACTACATTGGTCACCACATTGAACATCGCCGACAATGGTGGCATTTTCTGCGATGTAACAATCTTCGCCAAATTTCGGCGCCTTCCCTTGAACTTCTTTTATCAATGCCATAATTATTGTTTTATTATCATTCGTTTAATGAGTCGATCACTTGTGCGCAAAGCCAAAATATATACCGCCGACGATAAATTCGACACGTCAATAAATACTGTTTCCTGCGTGAAATTGCTAAACAAAGCAATTTCACGGCCTTGCATATCGTACATCGTAACGTCAATGAGCGACGATGGATACCCAGCATTCAAATACACCCCGTCGTTGCAAACAGTTGGGGAAATTTGAAATTCAAAAAGATCGGGCGGTACTTTTTCTACTGTTCCAATATCAGGAACAGTGCAAGTCACCACTTGATTGCCCAACACACGCACCAACACAGCAAAATCTTTAATCAAATATTTTCCGCTTTCAACAATTTGAAAACGCTGTACAAAAATATAAGGCGCATGTCGGCCTTGGGACAGTTGTGTGGTCCACTCGCTTGTATCGGCGACCAATGACGTGCCTATAACGGTGTTGTGCGACACCACCGCGTCAGTGTTGTTCCATGTGCTGTAGCTGATACTATGCAAACCGGGGAGCGCAATAGCGGAACCAAACTTCAATACATCTCCCGGATTGATCGTTACCTCCTCAGTCCCATCGACAGTATTGAATTGCGGATCCAAACTAAAACTAGGTGTCACACTGAATTCTTTCGACACAAACACAAGATAGTCGATGGCGCTTTCTCCTATTTTCTTGCCCTTGCGAAACTCGTTCACCAACATCGACAGAGCGAAAATTCCTGCAGACGGACTGTCCCAACTCAATATTCCAGTTTGCGCATTCACCGCCACCGAAGCGGGCAAAGTATAATTGGGTAAAGTCACGCCATTTACTCCTTTGCACGTGCTTAGCTCGAAGACCAAACTATCACCATCGGCATCATACAAACCAAAGTGCGTGCTGTATTCCACCCCTTCGTAGGCATAAAATATTGGGGGCAATTGATACTCGGCTGAATTATTCGCGCATACCCCAGCATCAGTGTACACAGGCACAAGCGCCGACACATATAATTTTTTGGTTGAGGATCGTCCGCCGTCAATATTTTCAATGCTTCCATGACGATAGGGTTCCGAAACATAGGCTTTGTAATTGCCTTGTTTGTTGTACGAATATTGTCCTTTGTAAATGCTTTTTAAAATATCAGCATTCACCAAAGTACCGTTTCCGTTGCTTCGGGCGAGTACCGCTTTGTTACCATCGCCACAAAACAAACTTAACGAAGCCTTATCGCTTTGCGGATGATCGGTTGCAGTGTATGTGATCACCGTGAATTCATAAGCAAATGCGCCCAAAGATTTATAAGAAATGCTGGCACCCAAATAGTGGTCGGCCTTCAAGCAAAAACTTAAAGTGAAAAGGCAAAAAGCAAAAAGCAAATATTTCAACTGTACAGCCATTGTAACGCAAAAGTAAAACCTACTAAATTATTGTATTTATCCTGAATAAAATACCTAAACTTGAATTCAAATGTCTACTATGAAAAAAATATACCATTTGAAGACCTGTTCTACCTGCGTTAAAATCATCAATGAAGTAAACCCGGGTAAAGAGGTGGCGCTGCAAAACATCAAAGTGGATAAAATAACAGCAGAACAATTGGATGAGATGGCCCGATTGGCAGGATCGTATGAAGCACTGTTCAGTCGGAAATCCACCAAATACAAAGCACTTGGACTAGCGGACAAAAAAATAACGGAAAAAGAATACCGGCAGTTGATACTTGATGAATACACTTTTTTACGGCGGCCTGTAAGCATCATTGAGAATGAGATCTTTATTGGCAATGCAAAAGCGGTCACCGAAGCACTAAAAAACAAGTTGCACAATTAATGACGAAAAACACACTCGCTCATCTTACGTTAACCATGGTAAGTCTTATCTATGGCGCAAATTACGTGGTGATAAAATTTGTTGCGCCTGAATTTATTGGTCCAAGCGGACTCGTACTCACGCGCTCCATCATGGCGGCGGCTTTTTTTTGGGTGGCAGGCATCTTCACCACAAAACAAAAAATAGACAAAGCCGATTGGCCACGCATTGCGCTGTGCGCCGTTTGCGGATCAGCGTTCAACCAACTGTGCTTTTTTCAAGGCGCGGTGAACACATCGCCGATTGATGCTTCGCTAATCATGACCTCTAACCCCATCATTGTTTTGCTTTTTGCAGCGTTGATTTTAAAAGAAAAACTGAGTTCCACAAAAATACTCGGCATCGTACTCGGGTGCATTGGCGCCATATTCATCATACTGCAAAAAGATGGTGGAAGCAGCTCCTCAAGCTTTTATGGCAACAGCATGATCTTTACCAACTCTATTTTATTTGGGCTTTACATCGTGCTTGTAAAACCCCTCATCACCAAATACAATACGATATTGCTCATGAAATGGATCTTCTTGCTCGGCCTCATTATTTTGCTGCCTTTTGGCTATGGAGAAATGATGGCTGTTAATTGGAATTTCAGTCCCCGCATTTGGTGGGCCTTTTTGTACACATCAGCCATCGTTACTTTTTTGGGGTATGTACCCAATATCCTTGCGCTACGCTGGGTTTCGTCATCACTCGTGAGTTCATATCTATACCTGCAGCCATTGATCGCGGCAGGCTTGTCAATGTTGTGGCTCAACGAAGGCCTCTCCTTTTCAGCGATTTTCGCAGCCATCCTCATTTTCATGGGGGTTTATCTTGTTGGAAAAGAGGCCAAAACCTAAAGTCATTTCCCTCACTTTTTGGGATTCTTTGCCGAATCACGTATGTTTGTTAAAAAGCAAGTGCATGATAAAATCAATGACCGGATTTGGCAAAAGTGAAGTGCAGTTGGCCGACAAAGTAATCACTATTGAAGTGAAGTCGCTCAACAGCAAACAGGCCGATATCGGTTTGCGCATTCCAAACCAGTACAAATCAAAAGAAATTGAACTTAGAAATCTACTGTCGCAGTCACTCAACCGCGGTAAAATTGATTTCTCCATGTACAGCGAATCAGCTGGTGAAAACAGTTCTGTAAAAATCAACAAAGACCTCGCGCTTTCCTACTACGCGCAAATAAAACAATTGGAACCATCGCTGGGAGATACGCTTTCAACCGAAATGATTTCAATTTTGTTGCGCATGCCCGATGTAATGAACACCGATAAAGCTGAACTCGACGAAAGCGAATGGACCACCATACATCAAGGTGTTGTAGCTGCTATTGCGAATATGGACGAGCACAGAATTAGCGAAGGCAAAAATCTTGAAAAAGATTTGCTTAAAAATTTAAACAGCATTGGCGACCGTTTATTGGTGATCACTGAGCTCGACAAAATTCGAATGGGCAAAATTCGCGAACGCTTAGAAAAAGCGGTTTCTGAAATGAAAGAAGGATTGGTGGACAAAAACCGTTTTGAACAGGAACTCATTTTTTATATTGAAAAACTCGACATCAACGAAGAAAAAGTTCGTTTGAAAATACACCTCGACTACTTTCTGCAAACACTCAAAGAAGAGCAATATCCTGGAAAAAAACTGGGCTTTATTGGTCAAGAAATTGGTCGAGAAATAAACACCATTGGATCAAAAGCTAACGATGCCGACATTCAAAAAATAGTGGTGCAAATGAAAGACGAACTCGAAAAAATTAAAGAACAATCACTCAATGTCCTCTAGCACACACAAAGGCAAATTGATCATCTTTTCTGCGCCATCAGGTGCGGGGAAAACAACTATTGTGAAACATTTGCTGGGAAATAATTTTGGACTAGAGTTTTCTATATCCGCTTGCACACGTGCCCAACGCGCAGGTGAAATCAACGGAAAAGACTATTATTATTTATCTGTTGCCGAATTCAAAAAAAGCATAGACCTTGATGAATTTGTGGAGTGGGAAGAAGTGTACAAAGACAATTTTTACGGCACTTTGAAGGAGGAAGTTGAACGCATTTGGAAAAAAGGAAAACACGTAATTTTTGATGTTGATGTTGATGGCGGACTCAATTTAAAACGCGCTTTTGGCGGGCGGGCATTGGCCATTTTTGTGATGCCTCCTTCCATTGAAGCGCTACGCGAAAGATTAGAACAGCGTGAAACAGAAACACCAGAAAGCATCGCTCGTCGCATAGGAAAAGCGCCGCTTGAACTGCAAAAATCATCGCTTTTCGACATTGTACTCGTAAACTCTGATTTAGAAATTGCCTGCGCTAAAGCAGAACAAGTAGTGGAAGAGTTTTTGGAAGGAAAAAATAAAGTATAGGGCGATAGGTCCTTCCTTCGTCAGGATGACATTACCTACCTATTACCTAAAAAATAAAAGTGTTGATGAGTATGTCATCCTGACGAAGGAAGGACCTACCGCCCTAAAAGTAAAATGAAAAAAGTAGGTTTATTCTTCGGTTCCTTCAATCCCATTCACAACGGCCACATGATATTGGCCAATTACATGCTGGAATACACCGATGCCGAAGAAATATGGTTTGTCATTTCTCCGCAAAATCCATTGAAAGAAAAATCATCTTTGCTGTCCGAAAATCACCGTTATCAATTGGTTTTAGAAGCCATTGAAGCAGAACCGCGATTCAAAGCATCCAATATTGAATTTAAATTGCCGCAACCCTCCTACACCATCAACACTTTGGTGCATCTTCATGAAAAATACCCTAACTATAAATTCTCGTTAATCATCGGTGAAGACAATTTGAAATCTTTTTCAAAATGGAAAAATTACGAACGAATTTTAGACCTCTGCCAGCTCCTCGTTTACCCGCGTCCGAACAGCGAAAAAACCGAATTTCATTCACATCCAAAAGTAAAACTACTCCACGCACCTCAGGTGGAAATCTCTGCCGATTTTATAAGAAAAGCCATCAAAGAAGGAAAAAATATTCAATATTTTGTTCCAGAGAGAGTTTGGAAATATATGATGGACATGGGCTTTTATAAATAAGAACCTTGCTTTTCATCAATTTTGATAATTCGTGCAACAGCAATCGTCTTTACCTCAGCACTACTAAAGGAAAAAGACTCTACAACGAATTTGTCACTCTACACTATTACGAGATTACAGGATCTCTCTTGAATGATCGTTTGCGTTGATAGCAGGTGATGACGATAGCGATAGTACCTCAGGAGCACAATTGTGATCGACTTTTCAAAAATATTTTCTGAAAACGGCTGTCTTCCTGAGGTACTCCGAAGGATCCATCGCCCTACACTTAAATCAATTGGTGTGATTACGTAAAATCGATTTGCTTCTTTTAAAAGAAGACACTATCCTCCGTATTCCATCAAGTAAGCCTTCACAAAAGGCATCAACTCACCATCCATCACGGCAGCAACATTGCTGGTTTCTTGTGCGGTACGCATGTCTTTCACCATTTTATAGGGATGCATCACGTAAGAGCGAATTTGTGATCCCCACTCAATTTTCTTTTTGTTGCCCTCCACAATGGCCTGAGATTCTAAACGCTTGCGCATTTCTGCTTCATACAATTGCGACTTCAACATTTGCAAAGCCTTTTCTTTGTTTTGCAACTGAGAACGAGATTCTTGATTCTTAATGATAATGCCCGATGGCTTGTGGTACAATCGCACTGCTGTTTCTACCTTGTTTACGTTTTGTCCGCCCGCACCACCAGCCCTAAAAGTATCCCATTCAATATCGCCCGGATTGATTTCAATGGTCAGTGTATCGTCAATAACAGGATATACATAAACCGATGCAAATGAAGTGTGGCGTTTGTTTGCCGAATCAAAAGGAGACAAGCGCACCAAACGGTGTACGCCATTCTCGCCTTTTAAATAACCATAGGCATAATCTCCTTCAAATTCGATGGTGCACGATTTAATACCCGCCTCATCGCCGTCTTGCACATCAATAATGCGAACACTAAAACCACACTTATCGCCAAACATTTTGTACATGCGCATGAGCATGCTTGCCCAGTCCTGACTTTCTGTGCCTCCCGCTCCCGGATTGATTTCGAGAATGGCGCTCATATGGTCTTCGGTGCCCGAAAGCATGTTCTTAAATTCCATCGCGTCCAACTTCTCCAACGCTTTTTCATACAAGGCCTCTACCTCTTCTTCAGTGGATTCGCCGGCTGCGTGAAATTCTATCAATACATTAAGATCGTCCACCATGTTGTGTGCCGTGTCATAACCTTCAATCCACGATTTTTTTGTTTTGATTTCCCGCAAGAGCACTTCCGCCTTTTTGGGGTTGTCCCAAAAACCCGGCGCCTGTGTCTTTTCCTCTTCTTCTTGAATTTCTATGATCTTCCTGTCGAGGTCAAAGATAGCCTCTCAACTCTCCGAGGCGCTTTAGTATTGCTTTATATTGCTCAGAAGTAACCATAATGTTATACTTTTACCCTGTAAATTTAGAACTATCCTTGGAAACAACCGCATTCAACAAAGTATTTAGTCTGCAATCAGGCTTGTATTGTCACATTAGTGGCGATTTTATTGTCATCAACGACCGACCAGTAGTAGAGGCCCGCGATATAATTGTGGACCTTGAGAAAACAAGCGACAAGAAAAAAATGCGGATTGCTATCAATGCGCTGCTCACCTTGAGCATTTTCACAATGGTATTCATTACTGGTTTCTACCCACTCGCACTAATGATTTTCGTGACTATTTGGGATTTAAAAAACATCAAAAGACAAACACTTCCAATTTTAGTAGGCAACTGCATTCCAATTAAAAACATCAGCAGCACAAAGTTCATTCATGGCAAATTGGGCTTCAATCAAATTGATTTGCTGATCACAAACGACAATGGCAAGCAAATGGCAAAAGTGCTGAACTTATACGACAGCGAAGAAGAGGCATTGAAAGCCATTGGTATTTTAAAAGAATTGGGGTTGATGACAGAAAATCCACTCGACGAAAACAGAACGATTTTGGTCGACCAACCATTCTTTAAAATCAACGAAAACGAAAGATTGTACCTGCTCGAAAAAGAAATTGTAATCAGCAAAAATGAGCGCTATATGGAAAGAAACGAATATGTTGGCGTGAACAACATCATCTTTCTTTTTGTACAGTTCATGCTCACCGCATCTGTATTCATTAAAATTTATTTGATGATAGACAAGGGCGAATTCTTGTGGGCCGATGTCATTGTGCTTTCCCTACTTCTTTTGCTCTTGCCGCTTCCACTAAAATACTTCAACAAATCAACTGCCGACCTTATCGACAAGGCCGACATTTTGAAAATGTACACAGAGCAAAAAAAGGCAAAAACCTACTTGGTCATTGAATTTAAAAGCGACTGGATACTTCCGCTAAAAAGAATGATTCATTTTGAAGATGCCCAAATTGCCGCGCAAGCGCTGACCACCTTACAAGGCAAGTAATTCCTCTAATACCGACATCACTGCGTCAGCCTCAAAGCCTTTCCCAGCGAGGTACCGAGACACTTTTCCTTGCTGCTGATAAGTGCTATCGCCTTTCAATTCCTTTATTTTTTTTGTCGCCAATTTAATGATGGTTTCTCGGTAAGCAGCCGCATCAATCTCTTTTTTTGCTTTAGTGATACAGTAGGCCGATATTTTTCGTTGGCGCAGTTCAGCTTCAATTTTGATCCATCCCCATTGGTTATTTTTAAATTTACCACGGGCAAAAGCGCAAGAAAAACGTTCTTCGTTTAAAAAATTATTCGTCACCAATTCGGCAATTACATTTTCAATAATTTCATCGCCCAAATCGAGACCAAACAAACTATTGCGCACTTCCTGCTGACAACGCTCCTGATAAGCGCAAAACTTTTGCGCCTTTTGCAAAGCCTGCGAATAGGTGTATATTTTCTTTTCCATTCAACACAAATTTAGCACAAAAAAAAGAAGCAAGCTCTGTTGAGCTTGCTTCCCTATTGCAATGTCAAACAAATTAATTCAAATCAATTTCAACACCTTCCTTGTCGAAATACCTCAACTCAATCAAGTCGTAGGAATCTAAAGGCTGCACTTCAACCTTGCCGCCATACTTGGTTCCCAGCTTGCGGCGGATAGGCCACCAGCCCTTGGTTAAGTATGCCGATACAAAAGGATGCACAGTGATAATGACATGTTTTTTCTTCAAATCGTGGAAAATGTATTTCACATCAGCCTCAATCTTATCCATCATTACGATGCTCGGCTGCACGGTTCCTGTGCCGCGGCATGATGGACAACTTTCGTTGGTCACCACATCGGTAGCTGGACGAACGCGCTGACGCGTAATCTCAATCACACCAAATTTACTTGGAGGCAAAATGCTGTGTTTCGCACGGTCGTCTTTCATTGCATCACGCAAATGTTGAAACAACTGCTTGCGGTGGTTTGGATTCTTCATGTCGATGAAATCCACCACAATAATGCCACCCATATCTCTCAATCTCAACTGACGCGCCACTTCTTCCGCTGCTTCAAGATTCACCGCCAAAGCGTTTTCTTCCTGACTCATTTCGGTTTTAGATCGGTGTCCGCTGTTGATGTCAATCACGTGCATGGCTTCGGTGTGCTCAATGATCAAATAGATACCGCTTTTCAACGTCACTGTTTTACCAAATGAAGTCTTGATTTGACGCGCTATACCAAATTGCTCAAAGATGTGCAATCGGTCTTTGTGCAATTTCAAAATATTCACTGACTCCGGAGATTTATCCATCAAATATTCTTTCACTTCATCAAAGACAAATTCATCGTCTACTGAAATACTGTGGAAAGAACTGTTCAATAAATCTCTCAATATTGACGAGGTACGACTCAACTCGCCCAACAACCTGTCGTGAGGTTTGGCTCCTTTTAAATTGTCGCACACTTGCTTCCATCGCTCCAAAACATCCGTCAAATCCTTTTCTAAATCGGCGGCATTTTTCTCCACCGCATTGGTGCGAATAATAACGCCAAAGTTTTTAGGCTTTAAACTGCTGATGATTTGTTTCAATCGATTTCTTTCGCCGTTGTCGCGCACCTTTTGGGATACCGAAACACGATCAGAAAAAGGCACTAAAACCAAATATCTTCCAGGGATAGATATCTCGGAACCGATGCGCGGTCCCTTGGTGGAAATGGGCTCTTTCGCCACTTGCACCATCACTTCTTGTCCGGGTTTAACCACTTCTGTTATCGATCCAGATTTTTGAATATCGGGTTCGTTTTTGAAGTACATTAAATTGCTTGTATTCTCCTTCCCTTCACGTGCTTTCGCTAAAAATTTATTCAGCGAATTCACCTGTGGGCCTAAGTCGAAGTAATGCAAAAAGGCGTCTTTTTCATAGCCAACGTCAACAAAGGCGGCATTTAGTCCAGGCACTACTTTACGTACTTTACCTAGGTAAATATCACCTACTGAAAACTTCGTGTCTCTCGACTCGCGATGAAGTTCAACTAACTTTTTTTCTTTTAGAATTGCTATTACTACTTCGGAAGGAGAAGAATTGATTATTAATTCATTCACAGCTTCTTAATAGATTAAGGCAAAGCCGTCCTAAATGGGGGCTTCACCTGGTTACACAAATTTCAAAAAACAAAAAACAGAACTATTTTTTCTTCTTGTGTCTGTTTTTTCTTAGACGTTTTTTACGCTTGTGTGTAGCCATTTTGTGTCTTTTTCTTTTTTTTCCGCTTGGCATAATGTTGTTTTTTAAATAATTATTTTAACTCTTTTATAATGCGCTGTATCGATTCTTTCTGTGTTGAATCGGGAGCTGTTTCATACAGCTTTTCAAAAATGCTCCTGGCTTTCACCGTGTCTTGTAATGCAATGTATGTATCGCCTAATTGACGGTTGACTTCCCAACTGGGCTTCACTTCCGCTAATCGCTCCAAATAAGCTGCCGCTTTTTCATACTGATTGGTTTTCAAACTCATTGCCGATAACAACTCCAATACACGCACATTTTTAGGATCTTCCTCTAAAACTTCTTTCAAAAGTTTGATCCCTGGCATTGGCATTGGCTGTGTTTGAATGATGTTCAAAGCCTCGTCAATCTTTTTGTTGAGCACCTGTTCTTTGGTCGCATCTGTTTTGACTTCAGAGGCGCTTTTCACAGGTAAAAAATACAAAAGAACGACGGCAGCAATGGCGCTCAAAATAACAATTAGTTGTTTATTGCTCATGCTTAAAGATAAACTACTTTTTCTTAGAAGTAATTTTTACTTTCTCAACAAAAACCTTTGCAGGTTTAAAAGCTGGCACATTGTGTTCAGGAATGATGATGGTTGTATTTTTTGAAATGTTTCTTCCTGTTTTTTGTGCTCTCTTCTTAACAATAAATGATCCGAATCCTCTCAAATAAACATTATCTCCATTTGAAAGAGAAGTTTTGATAGATTTCATCATGGCCTCAACGGTAGCTTGTACTGCTACTTTCTCGATTCCTGTCTTGTCTGCGATCTCGTTTACAATGTCTGCTTTTGTCATCTTTGGTAAATTTTATATCTCAATAATTTATTTGTTCGTAATTTAGGGGCTGCGAATTTACATTATTATTTTTTCCTAAAAAAACCATTGGGCGTTTTTTTTGATATGTAAGTTCTTCAATCTTAACTATTTGCTGAATGTTTGCCAAAAAACTCATTTCCTGGTACCAACAAAACAAACGCGACTTGCCCTGGCGAAACACTCGAAACCCCTATAAAATATGGCTTTCAGAAATCATCTTGCAACAAACAAGAGTGGAACAAGGACTGCCTTACTACCAAAAATTTGTTTCTGCTTTTCCAACGATTAATTCTTTGGCCGAGGCAAAAGAAGACGAAGTGCTGAAATTGTGGCAAGGACTGGGCTATTATAGCAGAGCGCGCAACCTGCACCACGCAGCTAAGTCGGTAGCCCTTACTTACAAAGGTGTTTTCCCAAAAATCTATGAAGAAGTTTTGGCTTTAAAGGGGGTGGGCGAATATACCGCTGCGGCAATAACGTCGTTCGCTTACCTGCAGCCCTACCCTGTTTTGGACGGTAATGTTTTTCGCGTCATCTCTCGCATCTATGGTTTTCACGAAGCAATAGATTCTGGCCCAGGCAAGAAAAAATTCATTGAACACCTGCGCACGCTGATTCCGCACAACGACCCCGCCACCTTTAATCAGGCAATTATGGAATTTGGCGCCATGCATTGCTTGCCAAAAAATCCGTTGTGCGACAATTGCATTTTCAATGGGACTTGCTATGCCCTACAAAACAACAAAATTGATTTACTGCCAGTCAAAGAAAAAAAACTCATCAAAAAAAACCGTCACTTCTATTATAAGGTAAGCATTGATCCAAAAAACAGAGTGCTTATTCAAAAAAGATCAGAAAAGGATATTTGGCAAGGATTGTACGAATTTCCCTACATTGAATCTTCAACGGCCATCGAGCAACCTTTGAAAGATTTGGAACTCACCCAAAAAGAAATGCTCTATTTCAGCGAACCAAAAAAACACTTGCTCACTCACCAAAATATTTATTTCAGTTTTTATATCGCAAAGACTGAAGCCTGTACCAAGGAACAGTTGTGGGTGAGCGCCGCACAATTAGCCGACTATCCGGTACCTAAAATCATTGCCGATTTTATCAGCAAAAAATTAAATTTGTATCTTCCCCGCAAATAAAAATTATGGCTGGCGTTAACAAAGTGATATTGGTTGGAAACCTGGGAAAAGACCCCGAGGTTCGTTATTTAGAAGGTGGCACCGCAGTGGCTAATTTTTCATTGGCCACTACCGAATCGTATAAAGACAAACAAGGAAATCGTATTGAACAAACCGAGTGGCACAACATTGTAGTTTGGCGCGGACTTGCGGAAGTTGCCGAAAAATATTTGAAAAAAGGAAGTCAGGTTTATGTTGAAGGCAAACTGCGCACCAGATCCTACGACGACAAAGACGGCGTAAAGCGCTACAGCACTGAAATAGTTGCAGACAACATGACCATGCTCGGTGGCAAACGCGACGAAACGCCAAGCCCCGCACCCATCAGCAACACAGCTCCACCCAAAACAAGCAACGACGACTTGGGCGATCTTCCTTTTTAAATCTGCGCTATCGATACTCTTTCACATATCTCCCTATTAATGGTCGCCGGTTCAAACACCGCGATCATCTCCATGGCGCTCCTATTTGTTGCCATGGCGGTTCTGCTCATTGGCGCAGCCATGATTTCCTCAACAGAAGTAGCTTTTTTCTCGATGGACAAAAAAGCATTGGAATTATTGGAACTGCGCCACAGCAAAGCCGGGCAGATCATCAAAAAACTATTGGACAGGCCCGAAAAACTATTGGCTACCATACTCATCACCAACAGTTTTTTTCACATCTCCTTCGTTTTTGTATCCACTGCCTTCATCACGCATTTAGAAAGCATCGGCATTAGTACCGCGCTGCCAACGGTAGTTCAAATCATTATTATCTCAATACTGTTGATTCTTTTTGGCGAAATAATTCCCAAAGTGCTCGCCACTAAAAAAGGAGAACGCATCGCTGTATTTATGGCTGCGCCAATGCTTCTGCTCACTACTTTACTCAAGCCATTCTCTGCTTTTTTACTGCTTTTCAGCTCTCAAAAAAAGAAGCACCAAAAAACAAAAAACATTTCTGTTGACGAATTGTCGGCAGTGCACGACTTGATTCAAAATGAAGAGGCGTCAGAACAAGAACAAAAAATTCTTTCGGGCATCCTCACATTTGGCAATACCGACGTTAAACAAATCATGACCCCGCGCACCAACATCACCGCGCTCAATGAAAGTTTGACTTTCACAGAAGTCATCAAAGAAATTCAAGCCTCAGAATTCTCGCGCATCCCCATGCACAACAGCAACATTGACAAAATAACTGGCGTATTGTACATCAAAGATTTGTTGCCCCACCTCAGCGCCAGCGAAAACTTTGATTGGAAAGCCCTGAAACGAACTACTTTTTTTGTGCCAGAAAGCAAAAAAATTGATGACTTATTGAAAGAATTTCAAGAAATGAAAATGCACATGGCTGTTGTAGTAGACGAATACGGCGGCACATCAGGCATCGTTACTTTAGAAGACATCATCGAAGAAATTGTAGGTGACCTCAGCGATGAATACGACGATGAAGATGTGGTTTACTCGAAGCTCGACGACAAAAATTATATTTTCGATGGCAAAACCTTGCTCATTGACCTCTACCGTATATTGGAAATCGACGAAGAACCTTTCGAAGCCGCAAAGGGCGAAGCCGACACCATTGCCGGATTCATTCTCGAGCAAACAGGCGTGTTTCCTAAAAAAGACAGCGTGATTGAATTCGCGGGTTTACGGTTTAAAATCGACGGTATGGACAAGCGACGCATCGTAAGCATCAAAGTAACACTTCCACCTGACCCAAAACAAAACAAATAAAATGCGCCAAATCAGCTTTATCCTTTTAGTGTGTGCTGTATTTATGATAGGATGCAGCGAAAACACAATACCAAAACCAACTGGTTATTTTCACATTGAATTGCCCCAACAAAAATACACGCATTTCACATCAGACTGCCCTTTTGAATTTGATGTTTCAACCGTTGCCAAAATGGTTCCTAAAGACTCCAATGTCAACAACTGCTTTTACAATTTAGAGTATCCGCAATGGAAAGCAACCTTGCACCTGTCATATTTAACCATCAAAAATGATTTAAAAGAATTGATCGACGAAGAACACCGCCGCAAAGAAAAACACATTCAACTGGCTTCGTCCATTGAGGACTCTATTTTTGTGTTTCCCGACCGCAAAGTAAGCGCCACAATATTCAATATCAATGGAACAAAATCAGCCACCCCTTTGCAATTTTTTATCACCGACAGCACCCAACATTTTTTTCGCGGCGCTTTGTATTTTTACCATTCTCCCAACAACGATTCCATTGCTCCCATTATTCAATTCATTAAAGAGGATGTAAGAAATTTGATCAAAACTTTTAATTGGAAGTAGTTTTAAGTACAGGGCGGTAGGTCCTTCCTTCGTCAGGATGACATACTCGAGAATATATTTCAGATAATGGTCGCCAATGTCATCCTGACGAAGGAAGGACCTATCGCCCTACACTTCTTTTTATAACATACTCGAGAATATACTTCAGATAATGGTC
>CANFBW010000065.1 GCA_947444925.1 Flavobacteriales bacterium
ACGAATATAGCAACTCTTTGTCTTTTTAGCAGTCTTGTTTTGCAGAAGGATTAATATTTTTTACCTTCAAACAATGATTCGCCCTCGCTTTTTGCTGTTTATAGCTCTTTTGACTTTTGCTGCTTGCACAAAAGATCCTATTGTGGTGGGCGATAACCAAGCCCCTCCCGACGGTACTGTGGAGTCGGTGACCAAAGAAAATTACGTCAATAAATTGTACATCTCCTTATTGGGTCGTAAAGCAACAAGTGACGAATTCAGGACTGGACTGCACACTGTTGAAGCACACGGATTTTCAATCGGGGATCGCAAAGCTTTGGTAGCCGAGATTCAAAGTAAGTCAGCTTTTTGCGACAACGAGTTTAAAATCTCTTGCGCTAACTTGCTCAATGAAAGCGATACAAACGATGCGCGTTCGTATGTGAATATATATTTGCAGGCTATTGCGTCTACCAACAATGCTCAGGAAATTGTTTGGCTCAATGCCGATTTGCAACGGATTTTGCCTTTTATTCCTTTAGTGGATGAGTTGCGCGATGGCACTATTGATTTTGTGCAATTGCATAAAATCAGTGTGAACAATGTGCTGTATGATCAAGTGAACATGGGTACTCAAAATTTTGTAGTGTCGATGTTTCAAAATTTTTTTTACCGCGCTCCTAGTGATACGGTGCTCGCCGACTGCAAGAACATGATCGACAACAACGTTGGAAAAACCCCTATGCTGTTTGGCCAGGAAGGTCATTCCAAACATGATTTTATTGAAATTTTTTTTGCATCTGATGAATATTTTGAAGGGCAAGTGCGTGCTCAGTTCAAGCGATTTTTATTCAGAGAACCGAATACAGAAGAAATGGTAAAGGCAACCATTTCGTACAAAAACACCAAGGATTTCAAAGCATTGCAGACTTATGTTTTAACCACCAATGAATATGCTGGTATACAGTAAAATCGCTTTCATTATTATGGGCACGCTTGCAATTTTTTCATGCAAGCGCGAAGAAACGTATGTGTATGCAGTGAATACCGAAACTGTTGCTGAGGCGGGTGTGAAAAAACCCAATGTGAAAACGAATACCGAATTTATATCCATCACTTACACCGATATTTTTGGCGCTACAATCGCAACATCAAAGCTCAGCGAAATGCAAAATGGCTATCTGGCATTTGGTGACAAAGGTATTTTGGAAGACTTAATTATTCGTGACTTGCTGAACCAAAATGCAAAACAGATTCCTGCTTCAATAGGCAGTGACATCAAAACTTTTGTGGTCGACGCGTACAAAAAAATATACAATCGAATGCCCAACGAATACGAGATATTTTACCTTGAAGACCTGCTTAAAAAGAACAGCGGCATTAGTGCTGAAATGTTTTATTATGCATTGATGACGTCGAACGAATACCGACAATTTTAGTCGCATGGAAAGAAGAGCATTTATAAAGAAGGCGGGCATTGCCACAGCAGGCGCTTTTGTGTTGCCTTACATTTTGCCGTCGGGCCGCCTTTTTGCCGCCACTGGAAGCAGGAAGGTGAACCACGTGGTGTTGGTGATGTTTGCAGGAGGCCTGCGAAACCTTGAGACGGTAAAACAAAACCAAAGTAATTTGATGTCGACCATGCTCAAAGACATCACGCCTTTCAGCGCACAAAGTGGAATTGCCGATGTGTTGCCAGCGTCACCCTTGGGTGCTTCGCGCTTGATGCAGTACGGCACCTTGATGAAAGAATTTCGATTTAAGGAAGGGCCCACGGGCCATTACAATGGCCACATTACTGCACTTACTGGTCGTTACAGCATGGCCGACATTAATTTGCGCAGTAATCCGGAATACCCCACTATTTTTGAATATTATCGAAAGCACAACGATGGTGCGCTCAATACCAGTGGTCTCAATGCTTGGTGGATATCTGATTCGCTTGGCCCATATCCCGCTTTGAATTACAGTTCTTACGAAGGATATGGCTCTACTTATGGCGCCAATTATATGCAGCCTAGTGCACTCATTTCTTGGGATGGCTATAGTAATTTTGGCAATCCCAAAAATTTCAGTGTCGATGAAATGCAGGCAGTACAAAAAATTCGTGCTTTTTGCGATGCCAACTTTGCCAATCAGTATGCTGCTGAATCAGTAGGTGTGGTTAATTCACCAGAAGAACGACAAATGCTCAATGACTTTTTGCACGAGCTTTTTCAGGGGGCTTCATCACCTGGTTACAACAACTGGGGCTTTGGAAACAAAATGTCGAATGACTTAATTAATTTGTATTATTCTGAGAAGATTATTCAGAAATTCAAACCCGAATTGACCGTGTTGAACATGCAAGATGTTGATGTTTGCCATACTGATTTTACCAAATACTGCAACGGTTTGCGCAAAGCCGATTGGGGGGTATCGCATTTGTGGAATACAATAGAAAATACCCCCGGAATGGCAGGTGACACCGTGATGATAGTGGTGCCTGAGCACGGCAGAAATTTGGCGCCTAACACGGTGGTTGATGCTTATGGTCGACCCGCTTTCGACCACAACAGCGACGCTACTTCTCGCGAAATATTTTGTTTGATTGTGGGTCCCGCCGGAGTAGTGTATCAAGACAAAGTGCTGACACAAGAATATGGAGAAAGCATAGATGTTGTGCCTACCATCGCTGATTTACTTGGGTTTAGAGACCGAATTCCGAGTGGAATGTTGACGGGAAAAGTGTTGAACGAAGCCATTAAATAATTTAGCAGAAATGAAAAAAAACCTTGTCTTTCTTTTGTTTTCTTTCTTTTGCGCTGCGCTGGCTTTTGATGCTTGCACCAAAGATGTTCCGCCCAATAATCCTTACGATGCCCTTGATGACGGAAATGTAAAAGCGGTGGATACGCTTGAACGCAATGGCATTGCGGCCATTCATCGAGATATTGTTTTCCCTAAATGTGCCAAGCCAGGTTGTCACGACGGACATTTTGAACCCGATTTTCGAACCGTGGAATCTACTTATTCTACACTGGTGTATGCTGTGATCAAAAAGAACAATGGGGCAAAATCTTTTCGCTATCGCGTTGTTCCCGACTCTTCGGCAAAAAGTGTTTTTTACGAACGCTTGAACAATTGTTGTTTTGTGAACACCAACGATAGAATGCCCCAAGACAATATTGGACAGGCTTTGCCTGACGATGATTTGCTGCGCATAAAGACGTGGATTGATGAAGGAGCAAAGGACATTTTCAAAGTTCGTCCTGCAGCGCCAAACGGCTATCCCGCATTTCCATGGTGGGGTGCTTTCGACAGCAAATTTCCGGCGCAGTGGAATTCTATCAGTGCCGACAGCAACCGCATTGACAAAAAGGGAGATCAACCTGTGCTTATCGCGGTGAATGCAACCTTCACTTTAATTCCGTGGTTGAGTGACGATAAAACCAGTGTTGGTGCTTTGACCAATAGTAGATTGTTGCTGTCGTATGTGAAGGATGATTTTTCTGCGCCAGTGAAGACCATTGTGCCCGTAAAACAAATTTTTGACAACAAGGCATTTTGGCTTTGCACCGTTAGCACTGCGGGCTTGCTTACGGATACGGTGGTGTATATGCGCTATTACTGTAATGACGGCGATCACGCTCAAGACGCCGAGTTCCCTAACAATGCCGCTCCTTCGTGGGCAAAATCCTATTGGTCGCTATACATCAAACCTTAAGTCTTATGGTCAAAAATTTTGTGGTATTATTTTTAGTTGCATTTCTGCTTTTCGCCTGCACTAAATCAGTGCCGAGCACAGCACCAAGTATCACTTTTAAGAGTATTGATCCTGCCACCATGGTGATAGGGCAGGGGACTTTGCGCATTACTATTTCTTATGCCGATAGCGATGGCGATCTTGGCGAAAACAATGCCGATGTGAAGAATTTGTTTGTAAGCGATAACAGAAATGGCGTGTTGTACCAATTTAGAATTCCGCAGTTGTCGCCCAGTGGATCAACGATAAGCATCAAGGGTGATCTTAATATTGATTTGCCAAATGTGGGCATTGCCGATGGTGCTGTCACGGAAAGTGCCACTTTCAATATTTATGCAAAAGACCGGTCTGGTCAAGCGAGCAATACCCTAACAACAAGTGCTGTGGTGCTGAGTGCGCAGTAGAAAGTGAGGGTGTTATTCCAGCAGCCAAGCAAGGGCTGCTGCTTCGGTGCTGAAAACAGAAAATTTAAAATGATCCATTTGTCGAGCACTTTTGGATGAGATATACGTAAGCGCGGTCTCTTTGGGTCGTGCAACAATGATGGCTTCTTTTACGGAAGTAAATTTTCTTTCGCCCGCCGCCAAGGCCTTCCAAAAGCCATCAAGTTCTTCGGTGCTGAACACAAAGTCGGCTTTGTCGGCGTAGGCTAATAATTTTACATCGCGCGGCAAGGCATCGTTTTGTACTATGGTAAGCGCATTTTCAAAAAGATCCTTTATGGTGATTTGTCCAATAAAGTGAAATTTTAAAATGCCAAGTTCTTCGTCGAAATCGTAGGAAACCATTCAGTTGTGTGTTTACTGTGTAGCACTGAAAATAGGAATTTATTTTTGAAAGGCGCAATACCCTATGTTTAAAGCGCCAATTTTTTTATTGTTATCTTGCTTTAAAGTGAATGCAAAAAGTTTATGAAAGCTAAATTTATCCTGTACACCTTGTTGTTGTTTTTGTCAATTGCGCTGCCTTCGAAAGCACAAATTTTGCAAACAGTTCCTTCGGTAGATTTGAATAAATATGTGGGCAAGTGGTACGAAATAGCTTCGTATCCGCTGGTGTTTCAAAAAGGCTGTCACTGCACTACTGCCGAGTACACATTGAGTGATAAGGCTTATGTGGTGGTGGAAAACAGGTGCAATAAAGACAGCGTGAATGGAAGGGTGTCGTATATCAAAGGCAAAGCATTTGTTGAAAAGGAAGGGGATAATGCAAAGTTATTGGTTCAATTTTTTTGGCCCTTCAAAGGCAAGTATTGGATCATTGATTTGGCGAGCGATTACAGCTATGCTGTGGTGAGTCATCCCAATAAAAAGTCTTTGTGGATTTTATCCAGAACAGCAAAAATGGACGAAGCAATTTATCAGCAAATTTTAGCGCGCCTCCAAGAAAAAGGATTTAACCTCAGTAAAATTCAAATTACAAAGCAGTTGTAGTTGCGTTGCCAAGGCAAAAGAGATTTCACGACCTAAACTTTTTGTGCAGTGACCTTGCATTGTTTTTTTTTCAATGGGCGGTTAAAAAGAACCTCTTGTCCGACAAAAACAACTATTTAGCGGGAACGGAAACTTTATTGCAGAGGTCATGCGTATAACAGTTGAAACGTCGATTTTGTCGACATAATTGGAAACTTATGTATGGAGTGGTAAACAAAGCAATACAAGGATTGGTTACCGAAAATTTTGGTGAAGAAAAATGGCTTGAAGTAAAGACCAAGGCTGGAATTGACGAAGAATCATTTTTGAGTAACGAATCTTATCCCGATGCTTATACTTACAAGTTGGCGGCAGCTGCATCTGAACAATTGAATATGTCGCTAAGCGACGTGCTGATTGCCTTTGGAGAGTATTGGATAGCCAAAACAGGCATGCAACATTATGGTGAGCTGATGAAAGCCGGTGGCCAAGATTTGAAAGAGTTTTTAATTAATTTGCCAGGCTTTCACAGTAGAATCATGTTGATTTATCCGAAGTTGCAGCCACCTGAATTTAAAATCACGGATGTACAAAATTTGTCCTTGCACTTGCATTACTATTCGGATAGACCGGGACTTAAGTATTTTGTTTATGGACTCATTAACGGCTTGGCTAAAATGTTTAATACTCCCGTAACAATTGAAATCATTTCCGATAGAGATTTGGGGCACCACCACGAAATTTATAAGGTTAATTGGAATTAGATGGATGGCACCCCCCCTATATTTATTAGCGCTAAGCAATTTGAAAAACTTTTTCCTTTTCATTTCATAGTGGATGAGCACTTGTTAATTCAATCTGCAGGGATGAGTTTACTCAAAGTTTATCCTCATTTGATTGGAGAAAGTTTTCAAAGTGTGTTTATGGTTAAACGGCCATCAAACATTATAATGGAAAATGCAGCAATTAAAGACTGTTTGGACCAAATATTTATTTTGAAGGTTGAAGGGGAGGTGGAATTATTGCTGCGCGGCCATTTCATCAACACTGACGTTGAAACTTGCTACATGTTTGTGGGTTCACCTTGGATTACCGATTTAAATGATCTGCGCAAGTCCAATTTACTCATTAGTGATTTTGCATTGCACGATACCATTACCGACATGATGCTTATTATTCAGTCGAAAGAATTGGTGATGAAAGATTTGCATGTGCTCATGGAAAGATTACAATCAAAGGGAGAAGTGCTTTTACGGTCTGAACGAGAAGTGAAATCAAGTAATTCTAAATTAAATGCGCTGATTCAAAACATGCAATCGGGTATTTTAGTAGAAGACAGTCAACGGAAAGTATTGTTGTGTAATCAAGCGCTGTGCGATTTTTTTGAAATGCCAGTGTCTGCTGAGGCATTGTTGGGCAGTGATTGCAGCAGCGCTGCCGAACAAATTAAAGAGGCTTTGCTGCACCCCGACGAATTTGTGGACAGAATAGCAGTGCTGATTCGCGAAAATAAAACAGTTATTCAAGATTTACTTTTTTTTAAAAATGGAAAAATATTAGAACGCGATTTTATTCCAGTGATGACCGCCGATAATGAGCTTAATTATTTATGGCATTACAACGATGTAACGGTAAAAAAGAGAATAGAAATTGATTTAGTTAATGCGAAGAATACCGCGGTTAAATCGCAAAAAATTAAGGAAGATTTTTTGGCCAATATGAGTCACGAAATCCGAACTCCACTTAATGCGATTTTAGGATTTTCAAATCTTCTGCAAAAAACAAAGCTGAACGAAGAGCAAAAAGATTTGATCGACACGGTTGCCATTGCAGGAGACAATTTGATGGGAATCATCAATGATATTCTTGATTTTACCAAGATGGAGTCAGGCAACATTATTTTAGAAAATGCTGCATTGGATTTAAAATTGACATTGCTGAACAGCAGCAAAATATTGTCAAAGAAAATTGAAGAAAAAAACATTGATTTCAAAGTGTGTTTTGACAATTCGCTGCCGCGTTGGGTGCTCGGTGACGCCTTGCGATTGTCTCAAATAGCGACCAATTTATTGGGCAATGCCCTAAAATTCACGAGTAATGATGGTAAAGTAACACTGAATGTGTTTGGTGAAAATATTGATGAATTCACAAACAATGTGAGCATTGAAATTAGTGATACGGGCATTGGTATCAGCGCAGATAAAATGGAGACTATTTTCGATCGATTTACGCAAGCCGAAGATTTTACAAGCCGAAAATTTGGCGGAACCGGCTTGGGATTAAGCATCACAAAAATGTTGGTGGAACAATTTGGTGGAACAATTTCCTGCCGAAGCAGGTATGGTGAAGGCTCTGTTTTCACGGTGCGCATCCCTTTTGTTGTTGCTTCGGAGATGGCTGTTGGTGGGGTGTTGCCTAAGGAATCAAAATTCAAAAAGGAAATTCAAATGCTTTTGGTGGAAGACAATGTACTCAATCAAAAGTTGGCCAAAAAAGTGATTCCAGCCGAATGGGGGCAAATCGATGTTGCTGAAAATGGCTTGGTTGCAAAGGAACTTTTAAAAACAAAAAGTTATGATATTATATTGATGGATCTGCAAATGCCATTGATGAACGGCTACGAAACAACACATTATGTGCGTCATGTATTGCACTCTGAAATTCCAATTATTGCGATGACCGCCAATGCCATTTTAGGAGAGAGAGAAAAATGTATTGCTGCAGGAATGAATGACTATGTGTCTAAACCTTTTAGGGCCGACGATTTGTTGTCGCGCATGAAACTTCTTTTTCCTCCTGATCATTTCACCGATGTTATTAAACCAGAAAGTCCTTCAGCAGTTGCGAAAGAGGCGCTATTTAATTTAGAGCATCTTAATGAAATCGCTGAAGGAGACGAGTCCTTTGTGGGCGATTTTTTAAAAACATTTGTTGCTGAAATGCAAAAGGAGATCCCGATTTTGAGCGCTGCTATAGCAAACGGTAACAGCGAAGACATTATGCGCATCGCCCATAAAAGCAAAGTGAGTTTTGTGGTGCTAAACGCAGTGCAAATTGAAACGCTATGCAAAGAAATTGAGCAAAACCCTGATAGCGATGGGGTAGTGCGCAGTGGGGAGTTGCTTTTGCAATTGTTGCAGGAACTGCTGTTGGATGTGTCGAAGATTGGATGATTGAAAAGCCAAATTCTTGTTAGGGAAAAATTTAAGGAGGGGCTAACATCATTTAAAATGTGAGATAGGGAAGCCGAAACTGATAGAAGAGATTGCGCAAAGTTACGCTTCACTAAAATGCACGGAGAGCGCTTATTTTGGAATAACGTAGCCTATTTGTTTTCGTGATTCTAAATTTTCTTTTTTCTCTATTAAATCCTGTAGATATTCAAAAACCAGCGCTATGTTTTTTGTGTTATTGGCTGTATCCTTCTTAATTTCTTCAAATGCCAAACGAAGTTCAGCATTGTCTAAAAGCATTGTTCTTAGTTTTACAAAAACATCTATGATGGTAAAACTGACCTTCTCGGCTCTCTCGCTTTTAAGTACGTTTGATAATTGCAGTACACCATGCTCTGTGAAAACCATTGGCAGATAACGCGCTCCACCTCTTCCTTTTTTTGAGGTCGCAATTTGCGACCTCAAAAGAAATGCAAAGTTATTGGTTCAATTTTTTTTGGCCCTGCACAGCAAAATATTGGATCATTGATTTGGCGAGCGATCACAGCTATGCCGTGGTGCGCCATTCCAATAAAAAGTCTTTGTGGATTTTATCCAGAACAGCGAAAATGAACGAAGCAGTGTATCAGCAAATCACAGCGCGCCTCCAAGAAAAGGGATTTGACCTCAGTAAAATTCAAATTACAAAGCAATTTTAATTGCTGCGCAATAGCGGGAGTGGAGGCCGACCTACGCTGTGCTTGTTGTCAAGGCCTTGTTTTTTCGGCTTCTTCAGCAAAGTATGCAAGTGAAGGGCTTTAATTTTGTGTTTCTGCCAGGGCTGCCCACCGCTCAAAAGGCGCTAAGGCATTCTCTGCACTTGAGCAAAAACACTGACAATGCTTGTTCATTCAATAAAAAGAGGGCTGCCTCAGGTGAGACAACCCTTCTTCAACTAAGTCGGTATAAATATCAATTGAGTTTGTGAGAAACGATGCCGCCTTTCTTAGTTTCCATAAATATCTGACCGCTTACATCATCCACCGTATACTTCGGTTTTTTTTCTCTGCCTAAATTCACCTCACCCAGTATTTCTCCTGTGATTTTACTTACCATTAATAAGGAATTTCCCTTTTCAGTATCGCCCAAAATCACTACAAAATCTCTTCCCTGAGTGGTTGCTTTGAAGCGCGCTTGCGCTTGTTGTATCGACTGAAGAGCAAAGCCCGTAGCTTGATTTCCGTGATCGGCATATGCATTGCCAAGAGCGCTGAAAACTTGCTGCCCTGTTTGGTTTTCAGTATGCCCTGCGGCCGATTGATAGGCACCTGCCGCCTGATACGACCGCACACCAATGTATGCAGCCCGTGCAGCCTGCGCATAGAGTAGTGCTTGCTTTAAACCTGATTCTTTTGGCGCAGCAAAATATTTACTGAATACGGTTTCCCCTTTAAAGGAGACGCAGGCTATGTTTTGCTCGGATGTCAAAACGAAAGTATTTTCGCGGATTTCTAAAGCCGAAAACTCTTCTTTGCCGCTTGGTGAAATTGCATTTTTAGAAATTGAACCAAGGCTGCAGGTCGTCAAATCAATGGCAATTATTTTTCCCTGCGACTTATCAAAAACAAACAAGGTGTCATTCTTCTCCCTGCAAAGAGAGGGTTGTGTGTATATTGAATTTTCAAATACGAGTGCTCCTGTTTGAGGATTGATAGCGTTAATTTCATGAGTTGTCAAATACAACAGGCCTTTGGCTGTTTGAAAGGTTTGCGAAATGTCACCGGCAATTTTGGTAGGTTTTTTAAACAAGGGCATACCAGTGTTTACATCCAGCAAGTACAACAAATTTTTGCCGTTTTTTGAGCTTACAATCATCATTTTGTCGTTTGCCAAATAGTGACCAGAAACACCGCCATTGAGCTTAGTTCCTCTTCCTTTCTCCCCCCATTTGCCATTGCCCGTTTTAAGGTCAAACATATTCACTTTGGTGCTCATTTCATCACTGGGCATAACTATAAAATTATCCTTGTAAAAGGCACACTGACTAATTTTTCCATTCATTTCTATTGCCGCATTCCACAAGCGTTTTCCGTTGTTCATGTCGTAGGCATGGTAGCTGTTTTTATAGGTGGTTGTTGCCTTTCCATCTGGTGCAGTTTTGTTTTCTTTTTTTTCCACACCGAGAACAAAATAATTTCTCGAATGATGTTCAAAATATCTCACAACAATGTCGCTTTGATCAGCGGCAGCATTCACCACGTCTTTTACCAGATTGCCAAAGGCGCCCGTCATATTGCTTATTTTTTCACTTTCAGATGAAATGGCGTTTTTCCACAGCACGGTGCCATTGGCAGTATTTATTTTATAGTTGTAAAAAATGGTCACCAGTAATAGTTCTGTTTTTGACAGTTCGTTGATGGAAATGATGCTGCCAAATTTTTCTTGCATTTTCCACTGCACCTGTCCTTTGTTCACATCTACAAGCAATAGTACAGGTTGCTGATTGAGATCTTTGCCAGCCAAAAAGAGACCATTGGATTGGTACAAAAACACTTCGTCGCTGAGTTCAAATAGTCCGGCATTTTTTGAATCGAATTTTGTTTCACCGGTAAATGGATCAATTAAATAAATGATGTTGTCCATTTTTATCGAAATCAACGAAGAGCCCTGCAATTCGTCAACACTTTCAATGGCGATGTTTTTAAACAGTTTGTGTGTCCACACCGTTTTTCCATTTTCCGCATTAATTTTCGACAATCCCTCGTTGTTCGACACCAGAAAATTTCCCGAAGAAAATACTTTCTGCCACAAAAAACCTCCCGGCATTTCTTTGGTCCAAATCTCTTTCACCTGTCCATAGCTGCTAAGCACCGAATGAAGGCAGAGCAGAGTGATTAAAAGTCCTTTTTGAATATTGTTTTTCATTTTTCTTTTTTTAGATTCCCCATCAATTAATTGCATTGTAATTTAAGCGCAGTGCTGCAGCGAAAGAAAGGCGCAGCATTTTTGTACAGGCACAAAGACTGGGTCAATAAAGTTTTTCGCCCATTTTTTTCTGCTGTTAAAAGAAGCTGCGCCTCTGCGCTGAAATAAAAAGAAGTGTCTACTCCCCTGTAAATTTAATTCTGGTAATACCGAACACAGTGTTGGTGCTAATGGTCAGATTGGTTTTGTTGAGCTCTTCTATGGTCCAGGTATAACCATAGCCACCGCCTTTGCTGTCATGGTCATCAATGGTCAACGTTGTTCCTGTTTCGCTAAGCGTGTAAGTAAATGCACCAGTCGTTTGGTTTTTACCTTCGTAATCGGTGCCCGCCGCAGCATCATTAAATTTAATGTAGGTGCCATTGCTTACGGTCACTGTGCTTCCTAAAAGTTCTTGCGAATTGGCAATCCATTTTCTCTGTAAAAGCTGTGTAGGTGTTTTGGTTTCCTCTTTAGTACAAGAGACCAAGAATAAGCTAAAAATAGCGAGACATTGTAAAATTGTTTTTTTCATAAATAGTGTTTTTAAAATTAGTAGTGCGCTCCATTTTTCAGAAACCGTGCCAAAGATTAAAAGCAAGTACAAAACTGAGAATATAATGCGCTGTCACTGGCAAAATAAGCAGGGTGCGATGGCCATCAAAAAAATTGCCGTGATTGTTCGCTCGCATTGGTCTTCCTGAGGTAGTCCGAAGGATCTATCGCCACTTTCGACAAAGTACTGGTGTAATTGCCGATAGTCATTAAGTTTATAGATTATTTTTCACGCGGATGCGCACAAGCGTGAAACTAAATGCTATTAGATATTCTTTACACTGTATTAAAAAGTTGTAACAAGGGCCTTTGCTGTTTTAGGCGAAGTGCTGCCTATAACGTAAGAAAAATTGAGAAGTGGTGGCTTGAATACTACAACGTCACAGACACTTCCTCTCTAATCGCTTCCAATAACATATCACATTCTAATTTTGTGATGTTGAGGGGCGGCAATAGGCGCAAAATATCGGGGTTAGATGCCCCTCCGGTAAATATTTTGTGTTTGCTGAGCAGGTTGTCGCGGACTTGTTTTCCGCCTTCCAACAGAACGCCAATCATCAAGCCGCGACCAGTGATTTTTTTTACTTGTTTTATTTCGAGTAATTTTTTGATGAGGTAGTCACCAAGTATGGTGGCGTTGGCCATAAGGTTTTCTTGTTCGATCACTTCGAGAACGGCCATGGCCGCTGCGCAGGCGAGGTGATTGCCGCCGAAAGTAGTGCCGAGCAATCCGCTGCTGGCTTTGAATTTAGGGTGAATCAATACGCCGCCAATTGGGAAACCATTGCCCATTCCTTTGGCCACCGTAATTAAATCGGCCTGTATGCCGGCGTGTTGGTGGGCGAAAAATTTACCAGTGCGCGCGCAACCGCTTTGTACTTCGTCGAGAATCAACACCGCGTGGTATTCATCGGCCAATTTGCGCAAGCCCACTAAGAAATCGTGGTGAGGCTCTACAATACCTGCTACCCCTTGTATTCCTTCGATGACGATGCCTGCCACATCGCCTTTTTTTAACTCATTTTCTACTGCCACTAAATCGTTGAGTGGAAGAAAAAGTTGACCACTGCCGTTGAATGGCGCGCGCATTTTTGGGTAATCAGTGACTTGCAGTCCTCCTGAAGTTCGTCCGTGAAATGCTTTTTCAAAAGCCAGTATTCTCGGTTTGTCCGTGTGGAAAGAAGCGAGCTTCAATGCGTTTTCAATGGCTTCGGCACCCGAGTTGATTAAAAATAAATTGTAGTCAGGGTAGCCCGACATTTTGCCGAGTTTTTCTGACAATTCTTTTTGAATGGGAATAATGACGGAGTTGGAATAAAAAGCAATTTTTTCCAATTGCGCTTCCACTCTCTGCACGTAGTGCGGGTGCGTATGGCCGATAGAGATGACGGCGTGTCCACCATAAAAATCTAAATACTTTGTTCCTTCAGCATCGTAAACGTAGCAACCTTCGGCCTTAACAGGCTCGATTTGGAAGAGAGGGTAAACGTCGAATAATTTCATAGTTGTAAAGTTTAATGTTCAAAGTGCAATGTTTAAAGTTCCTGAGTTTGCTGAACTGGAACTTTGAACATTCAACTTATTAATAACCTATGCTTTTTAATTTCAATCCGGTGCTTTCTTCTAGATTGAACAATATATTAAAATTTTGAACTGCTTGTCCGCTTGCGCCTTTCAGCAAGTTGTCGATGCAGCTTTGAATAAGTATTTGGCCTTCGTGCACCCCAACGTGTAAAAAACATTTGTTGGTAGATACCACTTGTTTCATATCTAAATCACCTTCAACGATGTGAACGAAAGGGTGATTTGCATAATATTTTTTGTACAATTCAGTGGCTTCAGCGACCGTCCCTAAATATGGAGTGTACACGGATGCTAAAATGCCTCTTGCGAAATTTCCACGGTATGGAATGAAGTTTACGGCTTCGTTAAATCCATTTTGCAAGAGTTGCAAAGTGGCTTTTATTTCAAACAAATGTTGATGATTAAATTGTTTGTATATGCTCATATTTCCTTCACGCCAGCTGAAGTGCGTGGTGTCTGACAATCCTCTTCCGGCACCAGTAGAGCCCGTGATCGCAGAAATGTGAATGGCGCCAGAAAGTTTTTGCGCAGCAGCGAGTGGAAGAAGAGCCAATTGAATGGCGGTTGCAAAACATCCGGGGTTTGCAATTCTTTTGGCTGTTTTTATTTTGTCTCTCTGAAGCTCAGGGAGGCCATATACGAAGCCTTGGAAGTCGCGGTCGGCATCTTTATAGCTGTGGCGAAAATCGGTGCTTAGATCGATTATTTTTGTAGTGGCAGACAAAGCGTTGTCTTTCACAAAAT
>CANFBW010000066.1 GCA_947444925.1 Flavobacteriales bacterium
AGGGCAGCGCCTTTGATTTGTTCAAAATCTTCCGATAAGCTGGCAGTGTGTGCCTCTACGTAGGATACCAATTTCAAAATACGATAAATTTGTTTTCCTGTAGGATCAGCAATCAAAGTAGGTTTTGTCGACTCTCCAGGTTTGAGTGCTGAGATCTCAGCTGCGATCTCTGGCTCAAGTTCTTCAGCCATAAACTTAGTATCACCCGTTTGCGAATTGGTAAGCGCACCACCGTGCTCCTTTGAAGCCTGATCGCTTGAATATTTGGTGGCCAATTCTCCAAAAGAAACCTTTGGATCAAGCAGTAAATTGTACAATGAGTCAGCCCTGCGCTGTGCAAGCTCAACATCCGCAGAATAAATTTTTGGCGACTTCAAAATATGGCGTGCGTTCACCATTTGCCCTTTCTTTTCGATGAGTTGAATAATGTGAAAACCATATTCTGTTTCTACAATTTCAGAAATATCGCCCATTTTTAAATTGAAGGCCACCGCAGCAAATTCAGGTACAAGTTGCTCACGACCAACAAAACCGAGTTCACCTTTTTTCACTTTCGAACCCGGATCATCAGAGTACAAATAGGCCATCCAACCAAAGTCCTTTCCTTTGACGATCTCATTTCTAATTTTTTCAATTTCAGAATAAATACGGTCGCGCTCATGACTATTCATTTGCGGCTTAATCGTGATTTGCGCCAATTCGTATTTAGCAGCAATCAAAGGCAAACTGTCGACAGGCATTTTATTGAAATATTGGCGCACTTCAGCAGGTGTAATTTTTACATCAGCGGTGATTTTCGAGCGCATTTGTTGCGCCAATAAATTGTTTTTAATGATGGGGCGAAATTCCTCCTTAAACTCCAACACACTCTTGTTAAAGTGCTTTTCAAACTCACTTTCAGAGCCGCCCATTTGCGTCAAAAAATAAGTTAATCGACGCTCAATCTCTTCATCTACTTGTTTGTCGGATACCGCTATACTATCCACCTGAGCCTGGTGTACCAGAAGGCGTTGAAACATGAAATCTTCAAAAACCACACAGCGCGAATCGTCTTTCATGGGATAACCCTGCCCTTCCATTTGCTCCAATTGCATGTCGACTTCTGACTGCAAAACAATGTGGCTTCCTACCACACCCACAATATCGTCGAGTATTTGCTGCGCAGGAAGCACAAACGAACAAAAAACAAAAAACAAAAACACCAGCTTCTTCATGCTACAAGGTTAATTATATTAATTCAATCATAAAACTTAACATCCCCTTCTTTCAGGGCTTCATCGTAAATCTTCATCTCCATCTCTTCAATCAATTTTCTTTTGCGTTGGTTCAAGATCATTCGGCTGATTTTTTCCTTTTCAAATTCAAGGGGCGATGAACTGTCTTTGATCTTGTAGTCGACGAAAGCAATTAAACTTATTTTTGCCGAATCTATTGCTTCGCAGTAGGCATTGTTGCGCAAAAAATCTTCTGGATTATAGGTGTCAATATTTGTTAAACTGCGCAATTCATCAAAGAAAACCCATGTTGAATCGTCCCAATAGGCTTGCAATTTGTTTTTTTGCACGAAACGGGCAAATTCCATTTTGCTGTTTTGCGATTTAGAGACCAACAAACTCTTGGCCTTTGCTTTTAGGTTTGTTTTGTTTTTGTCGAGCAGCACATAACGTACTCGAACGATATTCTCTTTAAGTTCAAAATTCTTTTCGTTTTCAGCGTAAAACTCAGCAATTTGCTTTGCTGTTACGTTGGTATCAAGATTGTTACTAATGTACTTTTGCTCATAAGCAAAGCGGATCAGAGAGTTGCGGTATTCTTCAAGATGTTTACTAAATTTCTTTTCATCAGGGTACAATTCTACTTCTGCCTTTTGCAGCACCACGTGATTTTTCACCCAATTGTTGATGTACAATTTAACTTGTGCCGCGCTGTCTCTTTCGGGTGTCAGCTGAATACTTTCTAAGGCATCTGCAAGTGTTAGGGAATAAGTTCCCACACGCGCCAGCTCAGTGTCTTCGGGCGTATTCGGACCGTATTCACCAATGCACCCTACAAAAAAAACAAAGCAACCAGCCGCAGCCAGTTGCTTTATTTTCATTAAAGAATTTGATCTATTTCTTATTAAGAATACCATTGAATACATCGTTGTTCACAATAACCGGATATTTGGCTTTTAGTTCTTGCAACCAAGTTTCTTCTAAATGCGTTTGGTAAGCAGCGGTGACAGCACCTCGCGCCTCTTCCAATTTTTTAGATTGAGCAGGCAATACTTCGCTAATGCGAAAAACGTAAAACATTTTTTCGTGCTCCACCACTGACGTAACGCCCACTTTCCAATCTAATTGTGACAACGCAGGATATTCTTCTTTGCCATAAATGCCAGAATACATGCGCATGTTCAACTGTGAATCTTTGTTTACTTTTTCTATTACATTGGCAATAAGCTCCTCGTCAGCACTTTTAACAGCCACTTCGTGCGAGTGTCCTTCGTGCTCATCGGCATGTACAGGCTCTTTTGCTTTGGCTTCTTTTTTTCCTTTTGCCGCTTTGGCCACAGGCATTGCTTTAGCAACAACAGGTCCTCTTTGCAGCATTGCGCGAACGGTGTCAGCCGCTGCTGCAGTCAAACACACAAATACATCGGTTTTAACACGCTGCGTCCACATCCACTTGTCTTTATTGGTGTTGTAAAATTCTTTCAAACCAGCAGTATCTTTCACCGCTTTAGACCATACGTTTTTGTCGGTAATTTCAAACAACAAAATACCATCTCTGTACTCTTTCATCAATGCTTTGAACTTCGGAAATTTATCTTCCAAGCGTGTGTCTTCGTAAGCCAGTATTTGCTCGCGCTCGTAGTTAGCGAAATTTTGATTGATCACTTGTTGGAAAGAATTGCCTTTTTTTGCAGCTTGGTGCGTTAACAAATACTTAGCAAAATCCATTTGCGTGTATTTGCTCTTGCCAATACTGAACAATACTTTCGTCAACTTAGCAGAGGCAGGTAATTTCCATGTTCCTTCCACCAAAGTAGAATCACATATCGTGTAAAGGTCAGTGAGGTTTTTAGAACTGTCTTTGAATTTATTGTCTTTCTTAATGCGGTTCAGTGCTACCTCTTTCGTAAGATTACTTCTTTCGTTTCGCGCCACATTCTTTTTCAATTCTGGCTGCATTTTTTCAAAACTATCCATCCCTTTTTTGTCGAGAAGCTTAATCAAATGCCAACCATAAGGCGTAAGCACTGGAGCAGAAACATCTCCTTTTGCTTTTAAGGCAAAGGCTACATCTTCAAACTCTTTAGGATACTTATAAGGTCCAAAGAAACCTAGTTCACCACCCTTTTGCGCCGATTGGTAGTCTTCCGACAAGCGAGCTAGGGATTCAAAAGATTCGCCTGCTTTCAATTTTACTTCAATTTCTTTGATGCGTTGTTCACTCAATTTTTTTTCGTCGTCGCTTGCATTCTCTTTCAAGCGAATCATGATATGAGCCACTTTAATTTCACCAACCGATGGACGTTTGTCGATAACCTTTATAACGTGGTAACCAAACTTACTGCGCACGGGTTTTGAAATTTCACCAACAACAGTGTTGTAGGCCGCTGTTTCAAAAGCATACACCATTCTCATTGCTGAAAAATAGCCCAAATCACCTTTGTTTTCTTTGGCTGACGGATCTTCAGAATACTCTTGCGCCAACTTACCAAAATCTTCACCTGCTTTGGCTTTAGAATAAATTTGCAATGCTTTTTGGTAAGCTTTCAAGGTATCTTCAGGCATGTCGTCGGGACGTGACAAAATCAAAATATGACTGGCATGGATGTCGTATTTCATGCGCTCGTAAGCCTCCTTCACAAGATCATCGGTCACATGCTTGTCGGTCATGTAGCTTTCAGCCAACTGTTTTCGGTAACCCTCCAACTCGTCTTTGAATTTTTTATTGGTATCGAGACCATTTTTCTCAGCCTCCTTCACCTTCAACTTGAATTTGGTATACAATTCCAAATATTCTTTGAGCGCCTTCTCGTCTGCCACAGCAGTATCTTTCAAAGAAGATTTTTTATTGTAAATAGACATGAACTCATCAACACTCACATTCTCACCACCAACGGTAAGCAGAGTTTGTGCTTGCGTCAAGGTTGCGCAAAACACCAAAGCCGAAACAAAAATGTATTTCATAGTGATTTTAAATTGAATTATTTAGTACTGTAATTAGGTGCTTCACGAGTAATCGAAACATCGTGCGGATGGCTTTCTCTCATGCCCGCCGCGGTGATTCTGATAAAAGTAGCTTTCTTTAAAGCCTTCATATCTGCCGCTCCGCAGTAGCCCATTCCTGCGCGCAGCCCCCCCACAATCTGATACATTACTTCCGACAATGTACCTTTGTAAGGAACACGACCAACGATGCCTTCAGGCACTAATTTGCGAGAGTCGCTGGTGTTTTCTTGAAAATATCTGTCTTTAGATCCTGATTCCATCGCTTCAATAGAACCCATCCCTCGATAACTCTTAAACTTTCTGCCTTCAAACAAAATAGTTTCACCTGGTGACTCGTCGGTACCAGCGAACAATGAGCCCGCCATCACTACGTCGGCACCAGCCGCCAATGCCTTTACAAAATCGCCTGTATGTTTTATTCCACCGTCGGCAATCAAAGAAACGCCAGTGCCTTTCAATGCAGCAGCAACATTCATGATAGCAGTCAATTGCGGAACGCCCACACCGGCAATGATACGCGTGGTGCATATGGAACCTGGACCGATACCTACTTTCACACCATCAACACCTGCCTTCGCCAATGCCAATGCCGCTTCTGCAGTAACGATGTTACCCGCAATGATTTGCAATTTCTTGTGTTTCTTTCTTACTTCTTTCACCTTATTGATTACGCCTAAAGAGTGACCGTGGGCTGAATCGATCACCACAGCATCAACACCCGCAGCTACTAACGCATCAACACGCTCCATAGTATCTGGCGTAACGCCAACTGCTGCTGCAACTCTCAAACGACCTAGAGAATCCTTGCAAGCGTGAGGACGCAATTTAATTTTAATAATATCCTTATAGGTAATTAAGCCAATCAATTTGTTTTTGGCATCTACCACCGGCAATTTTTCAATGCGGTGTTTGTGCAAAATGGCCTCGGCTTTTGCGAAATCTGTTTTTTCGTCAACAGTGATCAAATTTTCTTTGGTCATCACTTTGCTTATCGACTTTGTTTTGTCTTTTTCAAAACGCAAATCGCGGCTGGTCACAATACCCACCAATTGTTTACTGGCATTTACTACTGGAAAACCTCCAATGCCATACTCATTCATCAATCTAAGGGCATCGCCAACCACTGCGTCAGAAGGCAAAGTCACTGGATCGAGAATCATGCCGTTTTCTGCTCTTTTTACTTTACGCACCTCATCGGCTTGTTTCTTTACAGACATGTTTTTGTGAATCACGCCAATACCACCTTCCTGCGCCATGGCAATCGCCATAGCCGATTCAGTTACAGTATCCATGGCAGCACTCACCACAGGGGTTCTCAAAACAATGTTTCGGGAAAAATTAGAAGCAATGCTAATGTCCGCTTCGCGGGGCAGTACTTCTGAATAGGCAGGAACCAATAGAACATCGTCGTAGGTCAATCCTTCCTCAATAAAATTTTTGTTTGTAGTTGCCATTTGCACAATATAAATGTGCGGGCGAATTTAGAAAAAAAAAGGCGAAAATCAGCGCATATTTACACAGAAGTGCAGCAATGTCTCCAACGATCTAACTTCACTTGGGCTTAGCAGCTCCAAATACCCCGCTGCAACAGAGCTTTCATGTAAAACACCCTTGAATGTTAAATCTCACAAAAAGAAACGAAAGTCAATCTACAACTCCAATTTTTCGCCACAGCCAAATTGCAGAAAAAAGCCGACTATTCCAGTTTGTGCTTGTTGTTGGTATAGGCATTTTCAAGAGTCCAGTCGATGCGTTTTACAAAATCAAACTTACGCACTTTACAATCGCTTTTGGTGCACACCTTACAAGAAAAATCAAGACAGCCGTCGGTATGAATAAACATCTCTACACTTTCACCAAAATTATCTCGTACCAACACCTCCACGCTATCAACCTCCTGATGGGCTTCGTTTACATTGAGATACCAAGGCACAGTAAGGTGGCAATCCAAATGCAAAGTGCGGCCAAACTTGATCAAGCGCAAGTTGTGCATATCTATCCAATTTTCTTTGCGTTTCTCCTGCAGCAATTCCACCACCTTGTTGAGTTGTTCTGTATCAGACTCGTCCATAATTCCGGCCAACGAACTGCGCACGATGCGCAATCCGGTAAAAATGATGATGCCCGCAAACAAAATCGCCATCACACCATCGAGCCACAATAAATCCGTAAAATAAATCAGCACCAATCCCAGCACTATTCCCAAAGTAGTGTAGGTATCTGTTTGCAAATGCTTACCAGTAGCAACAAGGGATGCAGAAGAAGTGCGCTTTCCACGCTGCACTGCATAATAGCCCAAGAAATAATTAATTAGCGCTGTGATACTCACCAACACAATGCCATGGTCAATTTCGTGTATGGCCCTAGCACTGCTGAAGCCCTGAATGGCTTCATAAATAATGATGAAACCCGTAATACTAATCAATGTTCCTTCGATGGCAGCTGACACAAATTCAACTTTACCGTGACCGTATGGGTGGTTTTTGTCGCGCGGCAATGCCGATAAATACAAACTGTACAGGCCCACAAAACCAGTGATCACATTGACGATACTTTCCATCGCGTCGGTCAAAATAGAGAGCGAATGCGTAAGGTACCACGCCCACATTTTAATGCACAATAGCACTACACCAGCAATGGCGATGCGTTTTTGAAACTGAATATTTTGTTGGGCTATCATTTATTGTTGTGCACCCACCGAGAGGCTTACCATTTTCTCTTTAATGAAATATTTTTGCGCTAAGATCTGCAATTCATCGGCAGAAATCCCCTTAATGGTCGCAATATATTTATCGTAATAGTCGTAGCCCAATCCAAACTGATGAATGCCCCAGAAACGATCAGAAAGTTCAAAGGGGCCATCCAGGTTTTTTAAAAACTTACCCAGCATGTATGTGCGCACTGTGTCGAGTTCGGCCGATCCCACAGGTTCCTGTGTCAATTTATTCATTTCTGAAAAAATTTCATCTATTGCCTTTTGCGTAATTTCGCCCTTCACTTCGGTGGAAACGATAAAACTTGAGGATATGGCAGCCGATTCGATATGCGAAGAAATACCATAAGTCCAGCCTTTGTCTTCGCGCAGATTGCCCATCAATCGGGATCCAAAATAACCACCAAGCACAGTATTCAGCAAGAGCAAACCAAAAAAATCGTCACTACCCTTGAGTGGGATGTGTCCGCCAAATTTAATAGCGCTTTGCAAGGCATCGACTTTGGGCACAAAATGACTGCCATAATTGGGGTGGTACAAACGTGGCAACGCAGTCTTTGGCTGCTGCGCAAAAGGAATACCTCCCAAATATTGATCTACCAACTGCAACTCACGGACTTTGATGTTGCCAGCCAAAGTAATGGTAGCCGACGATAAATTATAGTGTTTGTAAAAATCGACAATGTCGGCTCTCGAAATTTTAGCGAAGTCTGCAATGCCTGAAGGCACGCCATAAGGATGTCCACCATACATCATTTCGTTGAGCTTCCTTTGCGCAATATAACTCACCTTTTCCACATCAACAGCATAGGCGCTGCGTTCATTGTTGATCATTGTTTCAAGCTCGCCTTCAGGAAAAACTGAATTCAACAAGATGTCTTGCACCACCTCCAATGCCTTATCGAAATACTTGTTGAGAATGTGCAAAGTGATGATGGAATAATCTTTGGCATAATCCACACTGAGATAGCCTCCATAAAAATCGACGTCTTCAGAAATTTGAGCAGAACTGCGATTTTTAGTTCCCTCCATCAACATCATATTGGTGAGCAGTGCTTGAAAAGGTTTTTGCTGTCGAATGATGCCGGCGTCAAAAAATATTTCCAATCGAATGATGTCTTGTGTTCCAGCGTCAATGTAGTGCACCGGAATTCCATTGCTCAACAGCATTTTTTCGGGGGCGCGAACCTTGATTTTAAAATCACTGGTGGGCTGAGGTATTCCTGCTGCGTTATACATTCTTATAATTTAAACAAGTACAATTTTCTTTTCTAATGATGCCGCGTGCTACACGCAACACATCGGCTGTTGTCACGGCAGTGAATTTACTTTGTTGCTCATTCACCCCTGATGCATCGCCCAGCATTTCAAAAAACGCCAAACTCATGGCTTTGTTCAACACATTCATCTCAGAATACACCAAGGATGTTTCGGATTTGTGCACCACTTTTTTTAACTCATTATCGCTGATGCCATCGCGCAGCAGAAGGTCCATTTCTTTTTGAAGTTCAGCCTTCGCAGCATCCATATCAATGCCGTCAGAAAGCATCGCGTGAACAATAAACAACCCGGGATCAACACTTCCTGTGAGGTAAAGACTGAGTTCACTGAACAACGGATTTTCCTTCACCAATTTCAAGTACAAGCGCGACGACATGCCGCGCGCCAACACATCCGTCAGAAGATCTGCAGCATAATAGTCGTCGTGTTTTCTTTCCTGCATGGGATACACCTGATAAAAACTTTTAACAGGCACTTTCAATTCCGACTCAATCTCCCTAAATTCCTGCTGTGGCGGCTCTTGCGGATATACTCTCCTGTTAATGGCAGCCGAGGGAATAGCACCAAAATATTTATCGGCCATTGCAAAAACAACTTCCTCATCCACATCTCCACTGAATACCAATACAGCATTGTTGGGCAGGTAAAAGCGGTAAAAAAAATCTTTCACATCCTGTAGTTCCGCCAATTCAATGTGCTCAATTTTTTCACCAATAGTGGCCCATCTGTAGGGATGCACCTTGTAAATTACCGGACGCAATTTCAACCATGCGTCGCCATAAGGCTGATTCAAATAGCGCTGTTTAAACTCTTCAATCACCACATTTTTCTGATTGTCTAAACTCTTTTGCGTAAAAGCCAAACCCTTCATCCTATCGGCTTCAAGCCAAAACGCCACTTCCATGTTGTCTTTCGGAAAAGTAATGTAGTAATTCGTATAATCGTTGGTCGTAAAGGCGTTGCTCTCTCCGCCCATATTTTGCACCACTACATCAAATTCAGGAACCTCGGGCGTACCGCCAAACATAAGGTGCTCAAAAAGGTGGGCAAAGCCCGTCATTTTTTCGTCCTCATCGCGGGCTCCAACCTTGTACAAAATATTGATAGCCGCCATTGGCGTAGAGCTATCGCGGTGCGCAATCACCTTCAATCCGTTGGACAATGTTGTTTCTTTATAGTTGATCATATCTTTGCTTCAATGTTCATTGGTCAATATTTAAAATTCCGTTTAAATCAGTCAACACTAAATTTCAAACACTGATCGTTAAACTCTTTCATTATTTCTTGCACTATTTCTGCTGCCGGCTGTATTTTTTTGATAAGGGCTGCAGCCTGACCTATTTCCAGTTCACCTTCTTCTAAATCACCCTCAAACATTCCCCTTTTAGCGCGACCTCTACCGAGCAGTATTTTCAAATCTTCAGCTGTTGCGCAAGCATTGTATGCTGCTTCGACTTCTTTGAAAAATTTATTTTTAATCAAGCGCACAGGAGTCAGCTCTTTCAACGTAAGTTGTGTCTCCCCTTCTGCGCAATGAATTACGGTGTTTTTAAAGTTGATATGCGCCGATGATTCTGCAGAAGCAACAAATCTGCTGCCTACCTGAACCCCTTCGGCACCCAATGCAAATGCCGCCAACATGCTTTTGCCCGACACTATTCCTCCTGCTGCAATGACTGGAATTTGCACTGCTTCGGCCACTTGTGGCATCAAACACATTGTGGTAGTTTCTTCACGACCGTTGTGGCCGCCTGCTTCAAACCCCTCAGCAACAATAGCATCCACTCCAGCTTCTTCGGCTTTCACTGCGAACTTGGCACTTGACACTACATGCACTACTTTAATGCCATGCTCATGCAAAAATGGCGTCCATATTTTCGGATTTCCAGCACTGGTGAACACAATCTTCACACCATTTGCTACGATGATGTCCATCAACTTTGCTATGTCTGGATAAAGCAGCGGAACATTTACTGCAAAAGGAAGTGTAGTTGCCGACTTGCACTTTTCAATGTGTTCTTTCAAAATCTCAGGATGCATCGATCCTGCACCAATCACGCCCAATCCTCCTGCATTGCTCACCGCCGAAGCCAAGCGCCAACCACTGCACCACACCATTCCTGCTTGGACGATGGGATGTTCAATACCGAAAATTTCTGTTACCCTAGTTTTCATAAAAGCAGAAGAACATAATTAATGATTATTTGGCAGAAGGGCAATTAATAAACATCACGAAGTTGCGCAGTTTAAAGGATCTTTAGAGATGAAAATCCATTTTTACAAATCATTCGTTTTTCAGTAAATAAAAAATACCGGATGCAGCATCAGTAAAATACAAATACTAATCAACTATTCTTGCAAAGACGTCGAAATAATTGATCACTAAGTACCGAGTTCAATATTCTCTGACAAAGAAAAAGACCGTTGCACCTGCTGGAATTCGATTTGAAGGATTACTTTACCAAAAGCCTCAAATCAATTAATTTAATACAAGAAAGAGCAAATCAAGCCCTATCCAGTCAAACACATCAAAAAAAAAGATTTGACCATAACATCATCGCAAGAGCTCCAACTATGATTGCAAATATAGACACGTGAACCCAATTGAAACAAGTGCTCAACTTAAGCACAAAAATAAGTCATACACTGTACTGATCAAGATCATGATTCTTCTTTTGACCTTCAATTAATTTCGACTCCATTAATTTTTCAACGCATGATCTTCTTCCGAACCATTGTTTCATTTATACTTGACAAAGGCTACCGCGATCTGTTGATCACTACTTTTATTGTATTAAGTATTGGAACAATTGGTTATCACTATATTGAAAAATGGAGCTGGATAGACTCTATCTACTTTTGCATTACCACCTTATCAACTGTGGGCTACGGCGACTTCACACCAAAAACAGACTTAGGCAAGATATTCACCATCTTTTATATCATCATCGGCATTGGCATTATTCTTACCTTCATCAACACCATTTACCACCACTACTCCTCTCGCCTGCGCAAAACAAAAAAAGAAAACTAATTGAGTTTTCTTGAAGTTTGCAAGCACCAAAGGATTGAGCCCATTTAGGAACAAAAAGAAATATTTTAAGAGAATCAGATGGAATTTCTGCCAATTTTGTAGGCAACAAAGCAGAATGAATGCTTAAATTGATCTCTACGAATTAAAAAAAATTGAATAGAAAGAAAATCAAAAGGTAAAGAGTTACCTATCAACGATAAAAAAAAAAAAACAACTTCCTCTTTTAAAAAAGAAGAATTGTCTCTTCAGACAACCACCCCCAGTTTAAGAACCGAAAAATGTATTTTCAGGAACAGAAACCAAAAACTTACCTTCAGTAGCCTCTACAATCAATGAAGTAAACTCAGGAGCAACCCAAATCTTTTTGTCCGTAGTATTTTGTTGTGTTTTCATAAGTGATTTTCAAAGCGCTAAATTACTTAATAAATATTAAATAGCAAACACAAAACCAATTTGTTCATATTTACATGGACAAAATGAAGCAAAACACTGATTACAAACAACTTAATCAATCAACATTTTCATCTTCTTAACTGCTAACAACCCCAACTAACTTCATATCTGTGAGTTTAAAGCTCAACCATTCAACTAACAATTCCACTATGATAGATTTCACATTCTCAAACTCAAGAAAAAAAGAAAGCAAAGCAAACGGTCAATGCGTGTTAAAATGCATCAATCAAGATTAAATCAGGTAAACCCAAAAAAAGACGTATTCAAAAAGTTCAATTCGATCAAGGGCTGATACCTAATTCGGAAATAAGTTTTGGATTGCTGCCGTCAAAAATCAACAACATACTTATTCCCGAAAAATCTTTCATCTAAAATAAAAAGGTGTGCCGAAGTAGTTCTAGATAGAAAAGCCCCCCCAAGCATACTTAAAAGGCAAGACTTTACCGCCATTTAAGATATTGAAACTTTTTTGGTCAAATGCGAATCAATGCAAACAACACTTCTTCATAAGTTTAGACCACTTGTATTTACACCAACTGTTTTCCGAATTCATTGACATTGATGCCATCAAAATCACCACTACTCATCAACAAGAAATTAGTATTGGCCGCTTTGGAGGATAGTAAATATTTTTTCAAAGCATCACTCGACGTGATTACTTTCAATTGATTATTTTTAAATGCTGATTTCACCTGTTCTTCAGTAATTGGTTTCAATTTTTTATGCTCTATTGCGTGCAAACTAAAGAACACAATGGCGTCATCAGCAGTATCCATAGCTCCTGCGTACTCCTTCAAAAAATCTTCGTTCAAACTACTAAAAGTGTGCAACTCCATGCAAGCGACCAACTGTCGGTTTGGAAACTGATCCTTCACCGCCTTTGTTGTTGCCTTCAACTTACTCGGCGAGTGCGCAAAATCCTTATACACATCGCACGTAACATTACCAGCCACCCACTCCAATCTTTTTGCCGCTCCTCCAAAAGATGCGATGGCAGCAAAAAAGTTTTCGTCGCTCATACCCAATTCTCGACAAATCAATAAAGCGCCACTTAAGTTTTGTAAATTGTGTTGTCCGAAAATCTTGATCGCAATTTCTTTGCCCTGATCTATTAAAAAAGTTTTGCCGTCGCGCACCACATTTGGATAAGCAGCATAAGGCAAACTACGCACACTTTTTTTATCGACTATCGCCTGAATATTCTCGTCGCCATCAAAATAAATCAGTGTACCGCCCTCTTCCATTGCGTCTACCAGCAATTCAAATTGATGGCAATATTCCGGAAAAGTAGGAAAAACATTGATGTGGTCCCAAGCGATACCGCTCATCAAAGCAATGTGCGGATGGTAGTGCAAAAATTTTGGTCGGCGATCAGTTGGTGAACTCAAATATTCATCGCCTTCTAAAATGATGACCGGAGCTTCCTTAGTCAGTTTAACCATAGTATCAAAACCTTCGAGTTTCGCACCCACCATATAATCACAATCTATCTTATTTACCGTGAGGGCGTGCAACACCATAGCCGTAATCGTTGTTTTGCCATGACTTCCGGCAATGACCACTCTTTTTTTATCTTTAGATTGCTCGTAAATATATTCTGGATAGGAATATATTTTCATTCCCATTTCTTGCGCTTTGATCAATTCAGGATTGTCTTTTCGTGCATGCATACCCAAAATCACCGCATCAATGTCATATGTAATACGCGCAGCATCCCACCCCATTGTTTCGGGCAATAAACCTTTCTCGCGCAAGCGAGTTTTAGAGGGTTCAAATATTTCATCATCTGAACCTGTTATGTGAAATCCTTTTTTATGCAGAGCCAAGGCCATGTTGTGCATGGCACTTCCGCCAATTGCTATTAGATGTATGCGCATATAATATAGTTTGAATCTAAATTATCTTTTTACTTAACTTTAAACTTGTAAAAAAAAGAAACTTATGAACTTATATGCTGTTAATACAGGTTATTTTAAACTAGATGGTGGTGCCATGTTTGGCGTAGTACCCAAAACCATTTGGAGCCGCACCAATCCTGCCGACAGCAACAATATGTGTTCATGGGCGATGCGCTCTCTGCTCATTGAAGATGGCAAAAGATTGATACTCATTGACACAGGAATGGGCAACAAACAAGATGCTAAGTTCTTTGGCTACTATGATCTGCACGGCGACGACTCTCTCCGCAAATCACTCCATCAACGTGGTTTTACGGAAGACGACATCACCGATGTTCTTTTAACCCATTTGCATTTCGACCACTGTGGCGGCGCCATTAAAAAAAATGAAAACGGTATTTTAGTGCCTGCCTTTAAAAACGCAAAATACTGGAGCAATTCAAAACATTGGGAATGGGCCGTCAATCCTAATCCACGCGAAAAAGC
>CANFBW010000067.1 GCA_947444925.1 Flavobacteriales bacterium
CATCAAACCAGCCTCCTCCTCCAGTAGAGAAAGCGCCGTGACCATCGAAATCACCCACCAATGCACCAAAATTCGCTTTCTTAAAAAAGGGTTTGGTGCTGTAATTAAAACACAAAACATGTTCGGTTGCGGCGCAACCCAAAGTTAATTTCACGACACATTTTTCTGCTGAAAAAAAATGATCATTTTCTGAGTTGCCATAAAAATCAATGTTTACCGAAGCAGACTTTCCCTCAAAGGTTTTTTGTGCGTGCGAGCGCTCTCCCACAACAGTAAGCGACCAAGAAACAGGCTCTGAAAAAACGGCAGAAATATTCAGCTTGTCCAAAGCAGGATCTACTGTACTTGCACTGAGCGCAAAAGCTTGATTGATTTTAAAATTCGCGCTTTCGCAAAGCGAATTTCCAACAAATTCAACCTTGTTACACCCTCCAAAAACGAAAAGCAAAGAGCAAAAAACAAGCAGCGAAATTAAATTTCTATAAATGATTTTCATAAAATATCAGATTAATATTTAGGAACAAAAGGACCGCCTTCCGACAGCACCACAAAATCAATATCAACTGCAACAGAAGATCCAAAGGCTGGGTCTGAGAGCAGCGAAACCGCCATCGATGTAATTTTCCATGGCTCCTTAATGCGGTTGCCATTGCCGCCCGCTGTTAAATTGTTGTCGGCTTTAAAGCGCGAATAAGGAATACTCACCAACTTCCATCCCTCCCAATTTACAGGAATACTGCACACCCAAGCGTCACACGTTTTCACCACCGCGGGCGTAAAAACAAAACCCTGTTTGGTAATGGTGTCGCGCAGCTGTTCACGTGTTTTGGCATAATCGTACTCCAACAATTTCACAGCAACAGCCGAATTCACTTTTCCCGTTCCGCGGATGTACAGATTGACGTAAAAATTTTCTTCAGTAGTCGCCGCAATATTGGAGTCTAAATGCGCACTCACCATTTCCACCAAAGCATAATGGTTCATGCTGAACACCCAGCCGTTGTTGTTAATGTCAGTACCCTCCATGTGAAAACAATTGCTGCCATTCACGCGCTGTTCATTGCCAATAAAATAGCTGAGGGCAGCATCTTGAACATCGCCTGACGCTGCTGTCATTCCTGCCGCTCCTCCGTGATTGCCATCAAAATCATCCACCAATAAATAGCGCACATTGTCAACCGTTCTATTTTTGTACGACAGCATTTTTTTAATCACCAGATGGGTCGAAGCAATAGCCGTATCTATTCCGAGCACATACAGTGACGCCGTGCAGCTATCGCCTTTTTGAAAAAACACTACCGAATTCGCATCGCCTTCCCACGCCGAATTGCTGAGGTCTATTGATTTTCCAACACCTTTGATCTCACGATTCGCTTTTGAAACAGAACCATTGATCACAATTTTCCAAGAAACATCGGTGCTAAAAGCAGCCGCAAAAAATACCGCTGTACCCGTTTTTTTATTTGACACAGAAAAGTCGGGCGCAGAGTTGTTCACGGTTAATTTTGTATTTGACAGCAAGGGATTGCTGCTGACAACAAAAACTTTGTCGCCTACCATTTCTTCTCTCTTGCATGCTGCCAGCAGCAACAAAGCGAGAACTGAAAATATTGTTTTTTTATACATCGTTATTTTTTTAAAATGTTCCAGTGTACGACAAAAGCAATTGTGAAATGTTGTATGAACCAGCGCTTGCCAAATTATTGGTGTAGCTCACCAAATTGTAATGCAATGAAAAAGCTTGCTGCGTTGTAAATCGCAATTGCAAGCCAGCAGAAGCAATGCTTTCGCTAGAGTTTACACTTAAGCCAATCGGCGTAGTAACGGTGTTAAAGGCATTTCGGTTTGCCGAAAATTCATTGCCATTCGCATTCAACATTTTGTAGCCAAAAAGCACATCCAGCTTTTTAACAATCTCGAAAGAAAGTCCTGCATCAGCGACAGTGCTTCCCAAATCAATTTTACCACTTCCGGCTCTGTTTGTTTTTTCCATTCGGGCACCCACCGACACCTCAAATTTACGCGACCATCCCAACATTTTTCCCAGTGAAATTTTAGCGCCTCCCTTGATCACCATAAAACTTCTAAGCTGATTCACACCCTCTCCCACCAACTCTTTCAAGTAGTCGGCAGCGATTTCAAAATCAACATTTTTAAGCGCGGTATCCGACGCTAAAGCGATTGATGCGCCCATTCTGTTCGGTGTTGCTTTGCCATAAGGCTGCGCATTGTTGTATTGATTTAAAAAGGGAGTCAATACATACGAAATCTTGCTGTTGTACATTTGTTCCGATGCCATTCTGTCGAATAAAATTGGAGAACGCAGCACTGAGGCATTGTTCACCGATCCGAATAACGAAGGATTGTTAGTGTCTACTACTCTTCGTGTTTGAGCGGTAGGACTGCTGAAATACGGACCAACGTCAACCACATTCACGACTACTTTCAAGCCCGATTTCTTCAAAGCCAAATGCAGCGTCAAATCCAAAAAATAATCGGCATAACTTTTTGCCGAATCATCCAATGCCACGGGCACTACTTTTTTGTTGGTGAAACTGGAAACACCACCTTCGAATCGCGTTTTAAAAACAGATGCGCTTCCATTTTTTACATATTCAACATCGCCTGTTCCTACATAATTTTTGTACGAATATTGAGCCGACGCAATATCAACGTTAGTAAGACCAACATACGTAGCGCCAAATTTAAATGCAGTACCCAAATGAGCAGCCAATCTACCGCCAGAAAGCAAGCGGTCACTCACGCTCATCTCATTGGTAGCAGTAGTTCGCGTGACAAAGCCATAAGCCCCTACGGCATTGTTTTCAAACTCCTTTTTGTATTGCAAATGCGCACCTTGCAGCAACCAGCCGTTGCCGATATTCAAATTTTCGTATTCAGAAATACTGCGTCTCCTTTGAAAAATTTCGCCCTCGTACTTATGATACATATCTCCAAAATTGAACATGGTAAAAGGCGTGAGTTCAATGCGCACATCGCCAATTTCATAGTTGAAATGTTTCAGCTTGCCCATGATTTTAAATTGTCGGAATTTAAAAGAGTTGTTGCTTCCGTAAAAAGCACCAAATTCACTTCTAATTCTATAGGTCGCCATCGCTTGAAAAGCAGAGTCCACCGACAAATTATTTTGCAAGTCAAAAAGGTTGTAGCCCCCAACGCCGACGTTGTGTGTTTTGCTATCGCCCTCCATAATATTACCACTCAGTCCATTGCTGGTGATGAAAGAACGGCCCAAACCATTCATAGAAAAGGCAGTGGGTTTTTGCGCATTAAGCGCCGCTCCGAAACTAACAATTAGAAGCGTTGCGAGTAGCAGTTTTTCATTTTTCATAACTTTTATGTTTAAAAGAAGATTTTAAATTCAAGAGTAGTTTCGTCCCCTACAAAAACATCTTTGGTGAAGTTGGTGTCGTGGTGTGTCATGTAGCGACGGCGCAAGTGAATGCCCATTGTTTTGTTGATGTCGTAATCAATACCAAAGGCCAGCGCCGTTCCAAATTGATTGATGGTTCTGTCTTTGTCGGCAAACAAAGCGCCATTGGCATCTGTAATTTTATCCGGCGAAAGATCCACCATTGTACCGCCCTTTACTGTTTCCAATCCGAATTCACCCACTACCGCCAAATTTTTAAAAATGCTGTAGGCCACCGTTAAGTCTTCGTAGAAAACAGAAATAAAAGTGTTGTCGTTTAGGAACGGCAAAGGTGAAAATCCCTTTTGCGCCGTATTGAAAGTGTTGAGGTTCAAAATCACCATTTTGTGTTTGCCAATGTTGAACTGTGCTTTCACCAATAATTCTGCGGCACAAAATCCTTTTAAATAAGTGGAAGAAACACCTGCCTTCGCGCTATTGATGCTAATAGTTTCAAAGGTGCGGAACCAATTTGATTTCACGCGGTGGTAGGGGCCATCGGCCTGAAACCAGGGACGCATGCGCGAGCGCGAAAAATCATTCACACGGTGTTGAATGGTGATGGTGTCGTGTGTATTTTCTTTTTCCCCACTAAAGGCATAGCCAAACTGAACGCGCACGTATTTACCAATGCCGCCCTCAGCCCTGAAATTCACGCCCTGACGGTTGTTGGCCACCATGCCTACTTCTTGCGCAATGTTAGGCATGTAGCTCATGTCATACACCTTATCGGTGGCGTATCCGCCTTGCGTAAGCGCAGCGTTGGAGTTGAGTATAGAACCATCTAAACTCGCCAATCCTTTGCCGATGTTATAGTACTCCACAGAGAAGGGAAGTTTAACCACTGTTTTGTCGAATTCAGCTTTCACAAAGTAGCCTGAACCCAATGCGCTGTTCGCAGGATTGTCGATTTTACCCAAACCGAATTCACCTGAGAATAAAACCTTTCGTATTCTCAAGTTGAAGTCAAAAGTAGCCACGGTGTTGTTGTCGGCGCGTTTGTCTTCATAACTCACCTGTGCTCTTTTGGTGTACAAATTCATCCCAATTGTTCCCGCAGCAACTTTTTCAAAAATCACTTTGTCGAGGCGAATTGCAGTGGTGTAAGAAGGAAAATAATTAATGCCTTGTGCCAATCCAACGCTTGTTGCAGTGCGGCCAAACATGGCTTTAATTCCAGTTTGCAAAGGCAGATAACGACTTTCCAATATCACTCCATTCAGCGCAGTACCGCCAAAACCCTGATTGCCAATATTGGTGGACAGCGAAAAATACTCTTCGTAACGCAAAAAACTTTTGCGGTACCAATCCCAAGGCAAACGGTTGAAAAAATTGTCTCTGTATTCAGGCAAACCCATGGTGAACTTGCTCATCTTCATCCACAACATTTCACCAGCAGTGACAGTAGTTTCAAATAACCCGTTGCGCACTTTACCAGTGAAATTAATATTTTGCCGTGCGCTCAAAGTTCTACTGTTGGCGTTTTGCACATCACCCGTAAACGTGGGCGCAATGGAATAGCCTATTTCGAAACTTGCCTTCGAAGAAAGCGCCGACGACAGATGCAGCTCCAGCACAGGGTAGCCAGCGCCACCCGCTGTAGCAATATTCGCTGTTGGATAGTCAGAAAAAGCGATGCTTCTTTCCGAAGTAATGTTGTCGATGTACGCCCGTTGCATATCGCGGTATACCACCAAGGCGCGCATTACGCCCGACACCACAAGGTCTTTTGCAAACAAGGATTTTCCGTGATTGAGCTCCAAAGAATTGAAATAATGGTTCAACACCGTATTCTGCTGTAGGCTGTCTTTTTTATGCAACAGCGAGTCCTTCTCAGCTCCGCCGGCAAATAGTGCCGACGTAGCGAAGAAAAGCACAATGGTGCTTAAAGCCATCTTGTTGATTGGGTATAAAAAGTCTTTTGTCATGCCTATTTTTTTAAATTTCAACTCTGAGAAAAACCACTAATACCATATTTTCTTAATTCGTGGGCGCGGCAATTTATCGGTACCGAAGGTGTTCACCAACTCGTCAACGAGGGGCGTTCCGGCCACAAAACCAGAGCCTGGTTTTGTTTCCATATAATCGCCATAGGAATCCCACATAATTACTCCAGCACATTTGTTCGCCACTACATATTCGGCCTTCAACTTCACTGATCTCGGATTGTCATAGGACACGAAAGATTGCTCTTCTTGACTGATCAAATACGGTACTTTCGACACATCGTCCCAGTATTCTTTATAACCGTGTTTGCCTGCTTCTTCCATAATGTTGTAGTACTGAGGCATACCTTCATGCTCGGCAAAAATCACATCGTCAACCTTGTGTTGGTGGTCATTTCTAAACAAAGCCACAGGCTCAGTACCGTTGAAACCGCGCAATGCTCGGCCGTATAGGGCAATTCCTAAATTCACTTTCTCCGCAGGCACATGGTATTTTTGAGTAATGTTTTTGAAGGTTTGGTCCATGCTGCCTTGGTAGCCTTTAGACGGATTGTACAAAGGAGAATTGTGGTTGGCGTCATCGCTCCACGGTCCGTTTGAATCGTAAGTCATCATGTTGAAATAATCCATGAACTCCTTCATCACATCCCATTTGATGGCGGCCATTTGCTTTTCACCTGTTCCATAAGCACCCGTCAACAACATTTTAGTGTTGATGGTTTTGCCATACGCGTCAATTGAATCGCGAATCGCTTTCATAAAAACCGGGTAAGTTTCACGGTCGATAGCTCGACCACTGTGCTCAGCAAAAGTGGGATATTCCCAGTCGATGTCGATACCATCGAATTGGTATTCTTGTAAAATTCTGGCGCATTCATGTGCAAAATGAGCGCGTTTGATGGGATCTTCAGCGATACGGGAGAAATTGTCAGACAGTGTCCATCCACCAATTGACACCATCACTTTAACACCGTGCAAGTGCGCGTGGTCAATCAAACTCGTGTTGGGATAGTAAGCAGGTTGAGGACGGCCCAAATCCGGAATACCGCGCAACAGCATAGAATCGGCCCACGCATCGGTACCTCCAACATTCCCATTGGTGTCGGTTTTAAAGAAAGAGTAATTTAAAATGGTGTATCTGCTGTAGTCCAACATGGCAGGATTCACCAAATTGTTGCGCTTGTACATCTGCCAAGAAGGAAAGTAGCCGATGATTTGCTTGGCGACAGGCGCCTGCGCATTACTCGATTTAAAATCCGATTTTCCATTGGCCTGACTCCATAAAGCGCTAAAACTGATCAGCGCTATTAGTGTCATTAAAATTAGTTTTCCATTTTTCATAACGTAGTAGTTATTGGTTATGTCTCAAAGTAAAGCACGAATCAAAAAAAAGACTGTTTGATAACAATTTGGGTATGCGAAAAAGACACAACGCGCTGAATTGTTGCTACTTAAAGTATGGCTGTGCACAAAATGGTCAGGTTTTGGTCGGTGGAAAATTACCTGTGATTTGAGGGTTGAAAGCCGTTCATTGGCGCAATCATCTATTTAGCAGGAGATGTCACTAAGGTTGTCTTGCCGGTTCTGCATTTCTTGCCTGGCCCGCCTCGCTTAGCGTTCTTTTCGCTAAGCGATATTACTAATCACGGAGGCTTCGCCTCATTTGTGTTTTTTTACACTACACCAAGCCAAAGACTTCAAAAGCGAGGCGTGCAATCAAGACGGAGATTGAACGTGAGCTGGATTTTCGACTGTTAATTTTTTCAGTCTACGCTATTCAACCTATCCCTTTCCAAAGATTAAAATTATTGGCCTTTAACCACCCAAAGTATTTTAGATACCTTGCCTAGTAAAACTCAAAGGCAAAACGCCTTGTGTTAGCCTATGAAAATTCTACTCACCGGTGTTACCGGATATATTGCGCAAAGGTTGTTGCCTGTTCTCTTGGCGAATGGTCACCAAGTTGTATGTTGTGTTAGAGACAAAAACAGGTTTAACCACAAGAACTATTCTGCTGAAAATTTGTCAATCATTGAAGTTGATTTTTTAAAAGCAGAAAGCTTACAGCAAATTCCCATTGACATTGATGTGGCCTATTACCTCATACACTCCATGTCAACGCAAAGCGGTGACTTTGAAAACATGGAAGAAATATGTGCCACCAATTTCAAAAACAGCATTGAAAAAACAAAGGCCAAACAGGTGATCTATCTGAGCGGAATAAGCAACGCCGAAGAATTGTCGAAGCATTTATCTTCGCGCAAAAATGTGGAAAGTGTTTTGTCAAACGCTCGTTTTTCGCTCACTACCTTAAAAGCCGGAATCATTGTCGGTTCGGGCAGCGCCTCCTTTGAAATCATTCGCGATTTGGTAGAAAAATTGCCCTTTATGATTACACCGCGCTGGCTCAAAACCAAATGCCAGCCCATTGCCATTCGCAATGTGATTGAATTTTTAATTGGCACAATAGGTCGCTCTGAAACATACAACGAGAGCTACGATATTGGCGGTCCCGATATATTGAGTTACAAAGAAATGCTTTTACTGTTTGCAAAAGTGCGTGGCCTCAAAAGACGCATCGTTATTGTGCCCGTGATGACGCCAAAAATTTCGTCGTACTGGCTGTACTTTGTAACCGCCACCTCCTATACCCTTGCTAAAAATTTAGTGAGCAGTATGAAGAATGAAGTGATTTGCCAACCCAATGATTTGGCAAAACTGCTGAACATAAAACTCATCAAATACGAAATGGCCATTGCGCTCGCCTTCGACAAAATTGAGCAAAATCAAGTGCTTTCAAGCTGGAAAGATGCGCAAACAAGCAATTTGTTTAGCACAGGATTTTCTAAATTTATTGAAGTCCCAAGCAACGGCTGCTTTAAGGACGTTCGCACCATCAAGGTAGAAGACGCTAATATTTCACTCCAAAAAATTTGGGCGCTTGGCGGAAAAACCGGCTGGTATCACGGAACATGGCTTTGGGAAATCAGAGGTTTTATGGATCAGCTGATAGGCGGTGTTGGCATGCGCAGAGGCAGAAAAAGTGACACTGAAATCAATATCTTTGATGCGCTTGATTTTTGGAGGGTGCTGCTGGCAGACAAAAGGGAACAGCGACTGCTCTTGTTCGCCGAAATGAAATTGCCTGGTGAAGCGTGGTTGGAATTGCGCATTGACGGTAAAATACTCACTTTAACCGCCACTTTCAGGCCCCTCGGTTTGCTAGGCCGACTTTACTGGTATGCGGTGCTTCCCTTTCACAGCTATATATTTAAGGGAATGCTAAAAAAGATAGCGGCAACGAAAATATAACTAAGGCAAAAGACAAAAAATACGGCACTAAAAATATGCTCGACAGCAGAAAGCACTGCAATAGCCAACAGCACCGCTTAGCGCAAAAAAGAAATGCAACAACATTACAAGCCCAAAGCTTCTTTAATGAGCGCAAATATTGAGGGAGCGTACTCCAATTTTAAGGCCTCGGCGTGACCGCGCTCCGACATTTTATTCCACGTTTTAAGAATAATATTTTTTAGTTTTTCGCTGTCGTGTTTCAACACAAAAGGCGCTAAATAAAATTCTAAAAAAACCAAACAAATCACATCTTCCAGCACTTGTGTTTCAGCGTCTTTTTTGAGTTCTTTTTTTTCAATCAAAAAAGAAACGCGATGGATGAATGCTTCGTCGAAACCCAGCTTTACAAGAATTTCTGCAGTGACATTGGCGTGAAATTTTTTTAGTTCTTGGCGCCATTGCAAATAGCCCACTCTGTTTATGGGATATGTTTCGCGTGGCATTTTCCACCGGCAAATGTGTTGCGCATGTGCAGCAATAACAAGTGCTTCAGATGCAGAAGGCGAAAAACTCAGCAAACGCTGATGCATGCGATCAGCGTACAACAATTCTTTTGGATAGGCAATTTCATTGTGCACCTCCACATTGGGATCTTTTGAATTCTCAGCGTTGATCTGTGCAAGAGCAAGAGTTAAGGCGGTGTTTGTCATAGCAAAAGGGGAATTGAACTTGGGCAAATATAACAAAAAAGCGTTCTACCCAGGACGGGTAGAACGCGATAAAATAAACGAGGGATCAGTTTAAATTACTCTACTACTAGCTTGCTTATACCTTCATTTGAACTAAGAAAATAAATTCCTTGTGTCAACGACCCTACGTTTATTGTACTGGCATTATTTTGAAAAAACACCATTTGACCAAGCGCATTGTACACTTGCACATTCGTCAAAGGCTGCGAAAACTGTACTGTTTCACCATTGCTCGGATTGGGATACATGGTGATTTTTTGTTGCGACAAAGTATTCACAGCATCTGGAGCTGCTGCGCCGCCCACCTTAATGTAATTGATGGTCGCTGTTGTATTAGTGATGGCAATAGGATTCCATGCATTGTTTTCGGGCTGACTTGCACTCACAATCGTCATGTCAACACCAATTACAGTAGCTAAATCAGCACCTGCAACAAGTGTTGAAGAACCGTTGACCCAAACTTTGCGCATACCGCCAGCGAAATCACCCGACAACACTTGTGTTTCACCAGCGCCCAAACTTGAAATGGCAAAATTTACACCGTTGGCATCGCACGACGATACTTTTTTATTGCCGTCAACAATTGTAATGTTGAAATAGATCGCCGCTGCAGAGGTGTTCGTGATAGAAACTTCGAAAGTTGAATTTTTTGTAAGATCTAATTTAGTAGAAATCCCCATTGGTTGCCAGCACTGATTGCCTTGCGACACCAAAACTCCAAGCTTACCATTTCCGCTGCGCGTTAATACGTATTCATTCGCCGTTAAGCAAGGATCATTAGAATTTCCACCCAATGCTTTTCCCCACCAGTAAATACCGTCAGGATGGTTGAGATCCGCTGGATTTGGATCGCTGTACAAGCCCACTTTCGCAAAATCATCGTATATAGATGTTTTGGTGTAACCCACTGTTTGTGCTTGCGCAACTACAGTGCTTATCATTAATAAAGTAAAGATTTTTTTCATAAAATATTTTTAGTGTTTATAGATGGTTCAAAGAAAGGCACGAAACAAAAAAACCGCTGTTCGAAAGCAATTCACCCCTGCGCAAAAAACACAGAAAACTAATATTCAACACTTTAAAATGAATTAGAACTACTCCCTGTCTGAGTTTGGTCAGCCAAGTCACAGCAGTGAATTGAACACGATCGCTATTTTTGCAAGCGCGATCGTTACAGTTGACCCAAAAATACACGCGGCAATAGAATAAGCTCCGCAGAAATAAATTGGAAATAATTTCAGATCTGTGATTTCTCTGCGAAAAAAGATAGATTTACCAACAAACAACTGCTTTGAAAACGAAAATAGCCTCCGCACTTATTGGCTCACTGGCATTGCTGTTGGGATTTTATCCCTTTTTTGATTTCAACAGCAACGAAATACTGCTTTCGAAAAACAGCATTGTTGCCACTTACGACGACAGCGGTACCATAGGCAACAGCAAAAGCACAATAGCTGTTAATGCCGACCAAGTTTGTTTTTCTTATGTATTGGGCAATAAAGCACCTTATCCCTTTGCGGGCATTAAAATAACAAGCGCTAAAGCATTCGACTTTAATACAAAAGACGTACTTACGGTGCGCATCAAAGTTGAAAAAAACAAACGTTTACAAACCTATTTCTCCGTTCCCATCAACGATACCCTGCAAAGGATTTATGGAAATTCCATAGACTGCACGCCCGACAAAAGTTTCTACAACTTGCGCATCAGCGACTACAGCACACCATTGTGGTGGTTTAAAAAAAATCATTTGTCGGAAAGCGCCTTGCCCGAATCTGACTTTTCTAAAGTAACATCGGTGTGCATTGAAAACAATATTTTACAAGAAAGAGGAGCGCCCGACACCATTTGTGTGAGCTCCATTTTAAGTTGGAGAGACAACACTTGGCTTGTGACAGCGTTGGTGTTTTTTGTGTTCGTATACAATTTCTTGATTTTCTTTCGACACAAATTGCGGCGTGAGAAAAAAGTAGTGGTGGAATACAAAGCCATGGAGTTTAAAGAGGTAGATGAAGACAAATTAAAAAAAGACGACATTGCGCAAATCACCGCCTATATCGTTAAACACTACGAAAACCCTGATCTTACCCTTAAAACAATTCGAAAGGCCTTGGGCATTACAGAGAACCGCATATCGATGTTGATCAGAACAGAATACCAAATGGGCTACAAAGAATACATCCATCAAATCAAAATCAACGAGGCCAAACGACTGTTCAAAGAATCGAAACTCAACATCAATGAAGTGGCAACCATTGTTGGTTTCGGTAATATTTCCACCTTCAACCGCGTGTTCAAAGACTTAGAGGGAATGACAGCGAGTCAATACATTGAAAAAATAAAATCTTGATTGTCAATGTTTTGTGCCTTTTGCACAGCGGCGTTTTGAAATTGAACACTGCCCCCACAAGATCTTAGCTTTATTTGTTTAGCATTTAGATAAATGTCAAACTTTAAACTTCAGTGTATGAAAATTCCCTATAAACTTTTAGCCCTCGCAGGAATTGGCGTAGCGTGTCAGCCCCCAGCAGAAGGGCCTAAAGAAAAACCGCAGGAGCACAAACAGCCCAACATCATTTTCATCATGAGTGACGACCATGCCTACCAAGCCATTAGTGCTTATGGAGGTATATTGGAAAAATCGGCGCCTACACCCAACATTGATGAGATTGCAAAAAACGGAATGCGCTTCGACCGTTGTTTGGTAACAAATTCGATTTCGGGTCCATCGCGCGCCTGCATTCTAACCGGGAAGTACAGCCACATGAATGGCTTCGTAGCCAATGAAGCGACGCCCTTCGACAGCAGTCAACAAACTTTTCCAAAGCTTTTGCAAAAAGCAGGATACGAAACAGCAGTAGTGGGTAAATGGCATTTAGATTCGGAGCCTACTGGATTTTCATACTACGATATTCTCACGTCGCAAGGGGCTTATTACCACCCCGACTTTATCAACGAAAAAAGCAAACACCAAGACAGTGGCTACGTCACTGAGCTCATCACCAAAAAGAGTTTAGAATTTCTAGCCAAGGCAAAAAATTCAGGCAAGCCCTTCATGCTGATGGTGCATCATAAAGCACCACATAGAAATTGGGTGCCTGGCCCAAATGAACTAACGCAGTATGCCAATACCGTATTTCCTGAACCAGAAGGCCTTTTTGACGATTACAGCGGACGCGGAACAGCCGAACACGAGCAGGCCATGACCATAGCCAACTCTATGTCGTTAGAAGAAGATTTAAAGATGTGGCACGACATTCACACCCGAATGAACCCAAAAGAATTGGCCGCGTGGAATGCGGTGTACGACCCCATTATCGCAAAATTCAAAAAATCAAATTTGAAAGGAAAAGCACTTACGCAATGGAAATACCAGCGCTACCTGCACGACTA
>CANFBW010000068.1 GCA_947444925.1 Flavobacteriales bacterium
ACCAGCCATTGATGGCCAAAATGAAAAACATAGAATAAACTGACAAAGTAGCCCAATGTGTGAGTCCCATGAAAATCATTGTTAATCCAGAAAGAATTAATCCCAAGGGCAGAAATATGCGTGCATTACTTTTATCGGAAAGCATTCCCATCACCAGCTTGCTAATTCCGTAAGCAATGGAAACACCCGAAAGCGCAAAGCCAAGTTGCGCTTTAGTATAACCTTGATCAATCAAATCGGGCATAGCTAATGTGAAGTTTTTTCGCACTAAATAGTAGCCGGCATAACCAATGAAAATGCCAGCGAAGACTTGCATTCTGTATTTTTTGTAGGCTGCATCGCGCTGATCATCAGCAATCGGAATATCTTGTATGGGTGGCTTTAAAAATTTGAACATTATTCGGCTTTTTTTCTATTTGTACGGTATAAGAGATTTATAGTTAATTTAGAAAATTATGAAGCGGCGCGATAGTATAAAATATATAAGCAATAATGCTATCCAGTGGGATATCATTGTTATTGGCGGCGGCGCAACTGGCCTGGGTATTGCGCTTGATGCATCATTGCGAGGATATAAAACTTTGTTGTTGGAACAAAGTGATTTTGCCAAAGGAACTTCAAGTAGAAGTACCAAGCTGGTGCATGGTGGTGTGCGGTATTTGGCGCAGGGAAATATCAAATTGGTATTTGAGGCGTTGCATGAACGGGGATTATTGCTGAAAAATGCACCACATGTATGCGACAACCAAACATTTGTAATTCCAACATTTTCAAGGTTGGAAGCTTTGAAATATATGGTTGGACTCAAGCTCTACGACTGGTTGTCGGGAACTTTAAGCATGGGTAAATCGGAAATGATTTCGGTACAAGAAGTAGAAAAAACTTTGCCCGGAATTAAAAATGAAAAATTGGTGAAGGGAGTTGTTTATCATGACGGACAATTCGACGATGCCAGATTGGCCATTAATTTGGCGCAATCGGCCGCAGAAAATGGAGCGGTGATGCTCAATTATGTGAAAGTGACTTCGTTCAAAAAAAATCAAGTTGGTAAAATCACTGGTGTGGTGGCGATGGATGTGTTGAACGATGTGGAATATGAGTTGTCGGCAAAGTCGGTGATCAATGCCACCGGTGTTTTTGTTGACCAAGTTTTAAAGATGGATCAACCTGGACGAGGTTCAAGCATTCAGGTGAGTCAGGGTACACATATAGTTCTCGATAGTAAATTTTTGCCATCTACTAAGGCACTCATGATTCCTAAAACAAGTGATGGACGAGTATTGTTTGCCATACCGTGGCACGATAAATTGGTACTGGGAACTACGGATGTTCTGGTAGAGAAAGAGTCATTAGATCCTAAGCCCACTGAAACGGAAATTAATTTTATTTTAGATACGTTTAATCAATATGCAACGCGACAAGCGAAGTTGGAAGATATAAAGGCAGTTTTTTGTGGTTTGCGTCCGCTGGCCAAACCAAGCAAGGAAGGTAAAAACACCAAAGATATTTCCCGAAGTCATAAGCTGTTTGCGGAAGAAAGTGGGTTAATTACGATCACTGGTGGCAAGTGGACGACCTATCGTAAAATGGCGGAAGATACAGTGGATTTAGCGATGACGACAGCCAATTTACCACTTAGGAAATGTAGCTCAGCACAACATAAAATTCATGGCTACATAAAAAAACCATTGTACAGCAATCATTTAAAAGTATATGGCGCAGATGCGGTACAGATTGAAAATTTAACCAAAGAAAATATAAGCTGGGGAGAGAAAATTCATGCAGATTATCCTTACATCTTTGCTGAAGTAATTTGGTGTGTGCGCCAAGAGATGGCTGTTCAGGTGGAAGATGTTTTGGCACGAAGAATACGTTTGCTTTTTCTTGATGTGAAGGCAGCAATTGAGGTTGCTCCTAAAGTGGCCAAAGTAATGGCTGATGAGTTGGGTGAATCGGAAGAATGGATAAATAAGCAGATAGCGCTTTTTAATGCGATATCGAAATGCTACACGCTTTGAAATTGGCTCATTGCTTGAACGATAATATTAATTGAACATGGAAAGTAAAAAGTGATGAAAGATTTTTATGATGTTTTGATTGTTGGTGGTGGTCCTGCGGGTTGCGGCTGTGCGTTATCTCTGCATGAAAGCAATTTGCAAGTAGCGATTGTAGATAAAGAATCTTTTCCTCGTGATAAAGTTTGTGGTGATGCTATTCCTGGTCCCACATTTAAGGTCATGGACAAGATCAATAAAAATTGGGGCGTGGCATTGCGGAATTTTGCGGATAAAGAGGAGGTGAAAACCTCACGCGCTTTTGTTCCAAATGGACAATCTTTTTCTATCAATTGGAAGGGGTACAGTTATAATTCAAAACGCATTCATTTCGATAATTTTTAATGCAATTGGTGCGAAAAGAAACCAATACGGAGTTGCTGGAAGGCAAGCGATTGAAGGAGCTGGAGATGAATTCGGATTTTGTTTTGTGTAAATTTTCGGATGGCAGTATATGTAAAGCTGGAATAGTGATTGGTGCTGATGGAGCTAATTCAGTTGTGAAACGTTATGTGGAGCGAGAGACTAACACAAATGAAAATTCATGCGCTGCTGTGAGAGCATATGTTGAAGGTGTTTCGGGATTGCAGGAGGGTACCAATGAGTTTTATTACTTGAAGAATTATTTACCTGGTTACTTATGGATTTTCCCGCTTAAAGACGGAGCAGCAAATATTGGTTTTGGAATGGAAATGAAGAAAACAAAGTCGGTGAACCTACGAGAAATGTTTTTAAAAATCATTCAGGAAGAACCAATTATTTCTTCTCGATTCAAAAACGCAAAAATTGTGGGAGAAGTCAAAGGTTTCGGATTGCCAATGTTTAGCACAAAACGAAAGATTTCAGCGCAAAGAGTTTTGTTGTGTGGTGACGCTGCATCGTTGATTGATCCGTTGATGGGACATGGAATTGATAAGGCATTTACCAGTGGGTATTTAGCGGCAAAACAAATTGAGCTTTGTTTTAAAAACAATGATTTTTCTATGGAATATGCAGCTCTTTATGATCAGTCGGTTTATAGCGCCGTTGGATCAGAATTGAAACGGAGCAAGCAACTTGTTCAACTGATTAATAGATCGCCTTTCGTTATAAACGTATTTGCAAAACTAGCCCAAAACAAAAGGGTTTTTAATTGGCTAGTTAAGGTGGTGAAAATATAATCGGACTTATTTTGTCAAACAATTAATTCTAGCAGCAGTCATTTAATTTTCAGTCTTTTTTCAGCGTGTACCGAGTGATCTTCAACTTTTCCATTAATGAATTCCGTTCGCTGAAGATCATTTTAATAGACAAAAATTTTATTTTCTTTGGCAAAAAATAGCCTCTTTATGAAGTTGAAAAAGTATTGCGCTATACTGTTCGTTTTTTCATATTCTTTGCTTTCTGCACAGCTGGATGAAAATTGGGAAAAACAGTTCAAGGAAGTGAACACGGACACGGTTGATGGCTGGAAATTCAGTGGAAATACCAGTGTTAATTTTGCTCAATCGGCATTTGTAAATTGGGCAGCAGGAGAAAGCAATTCATATGCCTTAAGCGAATTGGTGAGTTTGCGTTTAGCTTACTAAGAGCAAACTTTGAATTTGAAGTGGGACAGCTACCATTTTTTTTGAAAATCAAATAGCAGCTGTCCCTCCAAATTGTGAAGAATTAAACCGAAAAGGAGGCGACACCTCTGGAAGTGGTGGATCGCTTAGATTTGAGAGGGGAAAGGAGTTTTCGTACTAAGAAGCTCAAGCGAAGCGGGGTTTGAAACCTACATCCTTATTTGGTCGCTATTTTTCACTTAAAACATTTATAATAAGATAGATGTGGTTTTTTGTAGTTCTTCTGTCTATTGTCTTTTAGCATTATTTAGTTTGATTTGTTTTGGATTAAATTGTATATTTAGCATACTACTGCTACTACTACTGGCATTTTATTTATTAAGCTACTATTGACCTCATCGTATTCAGTCTGAAGCGAAAGGTTTTGTGCAACTAATAAAGCAAAATAAAGTATAAGTACTGTTGACTTTATTTGCTGAATTTAAGTGCATTACAAATTATGAGGTTTTTAGGTACTTTTCTTGTTTTTTTAATTTTCAGCATTAACGTTGTTGCTCAAGCTTGTTTTACAACTTGGAATGCTAGCGCCGTATACGCAAGCCCTACTTCTGTAAGTCATAATGGCCGTAATTATACCTCTAAATGGTGGACTCAAGGCAACCAACCAGGCAGTGATCCTTCGGGTGTTTGGGCAGACAACGGTGCGTGTAGTTCATGCAGTTCTGTAAATCCTGGAAGTATAGGTTCTGCTCAATCCATCGTTGCGAATGCCACGCCAAACGCTTTAACTAGTATTAGTGGCGCCAGTGGTGGAAATGGCATCAATTACGCTTATCAATGGCAAGTTTCTACCAACAATAGTTCTTGGGCCGATATTTCAGGAGCAAATTCTACTACTTATTCTCCAGGAGCGCTAACTGCAAACACTTATTATAGAAGAAAAGCTAGCTCTGCTGCTTGTGGAGATGGATATACAACAAGTATATTGGTTAGTATTATAATACCGATCGATTCAGATGGTGATGGCGTTTTCAATCACATCGACTTAGATAATGACAATGATGGAATATTGGATATACAAGAATGTCCTTCTAGTAATTTTCAATGGTCGGGCCTACCAGTGTTAAGTGGCAATATCGCTACTGGTTCAATTGGAAATGTAAACTACACCTACAATTCTAGTGCTGTTGTGCAAACAACAGGTTCAATTTATAATCTTGGAGCCTTTCCATCATCCTATGGTATTCCAAACACTACCTCAATTGCAAACTTTGTAAAATCTAACAATACCCTAATTTTTGATAGGGTAATTAAAGATCCTGTTTTAGTATTTGCCTCCATAGGAAGTGCAGGTAATAGTGTTCCAATTAAATTTGGAGCACCAGTAGAAATATTATTTAGTACTTCCGTAACCCAAATTAGTAGTTCTGAAATTCAAGGAGAAGAAGGTTATGCTATTGTGAGATTAAATGGTTCTTTTTCTCAATTATCCTTTGAGTATTTAAAAGATGAAGGTTGGGTAAATTTCTATTTTGGGGTTGATTTCACAAACAATTGTGATACCGATGGGGATGGAATTGACAACACATTAGATTTAGACTCCGATGGTGATGGTTGTTCTGATGCCGTTGAAGGTGGTGCAGCATTTACTTCATCGAATATAAGTAGTGATAAATTAAGTGGTGGTGTGGATGCGAATGGTGTACCTCTTAGTGCAACTGCCTCGGGACAATCAGTAGGTAATTCAGCCAATGCTGCCGTTAGCGATCCAACTTGTCCTCCATGTCCAGATAACGATGCCGATGGTGTTTGTGATCAAGCAGATTTGGATGATGACAATGATGGAATTTTGGACGTTACAGAATGTCCATCTGGCAATTTTCAATGGTCAACTCCTCCTACAGTATCAGGAACCAATACAGCGACAGGAACCATAAATGGATTTGTTAATTATACTTATACATCCGACCAACCCGTTCAAACTGAAACGGTTTTTCAGGGAATAGGTAGTTTTCCTGCTCAGTATAATTTTGCTGGTGGAACAAATGTTATGAACACGCAAGTGTCATCGAATACAATTACTTTTTCTCAGCCTGTTACCGACCCTATTTTAGCTTTTGGATCAATTGGGGCAGGAGGCTTTCCGGTTGGTATTATTTTTAGCAATCCAGTTGAAATATTGTGGAGTCAAGATGTGGTACAAAATTCCACTACTCAAATAACGGGTTCGGAAGGACATACCATCGTAAAATTAAAAGGGGTATTTACTCAGTTTTCGTTTAATTACCTCGTCTCAGAATTTCGTGTGAATTTTGCTTTTGGCGCCGACTTTACCAACGATTGTGATATCGACAATGATGGTATTGCTAATTCTTTAGACTTCGACTCGGATGGGGATGGCTGCTCTGATGCAGTTGAAGGTGGTGCGGCATTTAAAAGTTCAGATTTAAGCGGACAAAGGTTAGCAGGCAGTGTTGATTCTAAAGGGGTGCCAGTTGTTGCAACTGCCTCTGGACAAGCAATGGGTTCTTCTCAAAATGTAAATGTGCAAGATGTGGAATGTTGCATAAAACCCACCGTTAGTACTTCTGGTACTAAAGTTTGTGTTGGAGCTACAATCACAGCAAATCCAACAACAGGTGGTACATGGACAAGTTCTAATAATAGCGTAGCAACCATAAGCAATGCAGGTGTTATAACAGGTATTACTGCAGGTACAGCAACTTTTACTTTTACCAATACTGGAGGATGTTCTTCAACTACAAATTCGGTCACTGTAAATACCAAGCCACAAGTAACTTTAATTGATGCTGAAATTTGTGCTGGTGACCCTGCTGCTACTTTTGATGCAGGTGCTGGCTTTGCCTCTTATACTTGGAGTAACAATGGTAGTGGAAATGTACAAACAACAAGCGGTACAAACACAGGTTTATACACGGTTATCGTTGCTGATGCTAATGGTTGTAAAGATACTGCAAATGCAAACTTAACGTTAAAAGCAAACTGTGGATGTGTTAATGACAATGACAAAGACGGTGTTTGTGATATAGATGATTTAGATGATGACAATGATGGGATATTAGATGTAGTTGAATGTGCCGACAACAGTGCTTCTTGGGATTTTGAAACGCCAGTGGTTGGTGGTGGAAATAACAATCAGGGTACTGCATTTCAAGGTTGGACTTGCTCTGGCGGTGGTTGGATTAATTTAATTCGGCCCCCTTATGGAGATCCTGCAAGTACAGCAGTTCCTCAAACAGCCGCGTCAGGCAATCAATATGTGGAAGTTGGAGGTACTGGTGATTTTAGTAGAGTTTATTCTGTAGCCTCTGCTGGAGTTGTAAGTGTAGAGATTGATTTTGCCTCTTGGGCTGCTGGAACAGAACAAACGCAAATCAATATTTTTAAATCAGATGGAATTACTTTGGTAGCTCAATCTCCTATTGTTACAACAATTCCTGTAGCCAATTGGAGTAATGCTTGGCAAAATAAAGGCAGAGTTAGTGCATTGTTGCAACCTGGCGACTATGTTATTAAATTTTCCCTTGGAAATTTTCAAGCTTTCGACAACGTTAAAATATCCTCTGCAACGCTTGCAAATTGTGATACAGATAATGATGGTATTGTAAATAGTTTAGATACCGATAGCGACGGCGATGGTTGTTCTGATGCTATTGAGGGTGGAGGAGCATTTAAAACTGCTGATTTAAATGGATTGTCATTAAGTGGAGCAGTGGATGCCAATGGCGTTCCAGTAGTAGCTGGTGCAAGTGGTCAAACGGTAGGAGCAAGTGCAAATAGTGCTGTTAAAGATGTGGATTGCATCAACTGCGACATTAAACCAGTATCACCAGAAGTAAACGGAGTTTCTTCTTCTGAAATATACAGTTTTGTATTTGATGCCCAGAAAGAATTGAATGAAACTACGCCAATACTTAAAGCTGGAAAACAATATAAATTTAAGGTCACAGGAACTTGGAGTGTTTGGACTACCGATCCAAATAATCATCCATTGGATGCTGCATACCGTTTTGCAGATAAAATGACTGGAATACCTATAGGCACGCCTATTGAAGGGACTTATGTGAAATTAAATGGTGCTACGCATCCAAAACCAGAACCAAATCAATACAATGCTTTACATGAGTATTGGTACAATTACACAGGTGCCGGTCAAGCTCTAAACTTTACTTTTTCGGATAGTTACGGAGACAACCATGGAACTTTAACCTATACTTTTTATTCTCCTATAGATACTATTATAGTCTGCGCTAGTTCTACAATTACATCTTTGGGTCAGTTTGTTAGCGGAACTAATTTGTTGTGGTACACTAGCGAAACTGGAGGTGTTGGAAGTGCAACGTCACCAAATGTGAATAATGCAGTTGAAGCCTTGTATACGCATTGGGTAAGTCAAACTGTGAATAGTTGCGAAAGCGATAGATCTCCATTAATATATAAAATTAATATACAACCAAAAATCACCATAAGTGATACTGCTATTTGCGAAGGAGAATCTTTTGTTTTTGATGCTGGCCCAGGTTTCGCAAGTTACGCTTGGAGTGGTGCAAAAACCGCAACTACTCAAAGTATCGCTGCTACAAGTGCCGGTATATATAAAGTTATTGTAACATCGAGTGCAGGTTGTGCAGATACAGCTGAAGCCACAGTAACTGTTAATACAAAACCAAATGTGGTTTTAAGCAACGTTGCGATTTGCGAAGGCGATGCGGCAGCAACTTTTGATGCTGGCTCAGGATATTCTTCATATATATGGAGTGAAAACGGCACAGGAAATTCTCAAGCTACAAGCGGAAAAATTGCAGGAAATTATACTGTTAAAGTTGTTGATGCGAAGGGCTGTAAAGACACTTCATCGGCTTCATTAACAGTAAATACAAAACCTATTGTAATATTAACCAACGCTGTGATTTGCGAAGGTGATGCCGCGGTAACATTTGATGCTGGCGCTGGATATTCTTCATATATATGGAGTGAAAACGGAACAGGAAATTCTCAAACCACAAGCGGAAAAATTGCAGGAAATTATACTGTTAAAGTTGTTGATGCGAAGGGCTGTAAAGACACTTCGTCGGCAGCGTTAACAGTAAATGCAAAACCAAATGTGGTTTTAAGCAACGTTGCGATTTGCGAAGGCGATGCGGCAGCAACTTTTGATGCTGGCCAGGGATTTACTTCTTACATATGGAGCGATAAGGGAACAGGAAATTCTCAAAGCGCAAATGGAAAAATTGGAGGTAGCTATACGGTAAAAGTTGTTGACGCTAATGGATGTAAAGACACCGCATCGGCAACGTTAACAGTAAATGCAAAACCCAATGTAATTTTAAATAATGCGGTGATTTGTGAAGGTGATGCGGCAATAGTTTTTGATGCAGGTGCTGGATATTCTTCATATCTGTGGAGTGATATAGGAACAGGAAATACTCAAAAAACAAGTGGCACAAACGCAGGAACATATACTGTGAATGTTGTTGATGCCAAAGGTTGTAAAGATACTGCGTCGGCTACATTAACTATTAATACAAAGCCAAACGTATCGTTAAGCAGCGCTGAGATTTGCGAAGGTGATACAGTAGTGACCTTCGATGCAGGTGCTGGATATTCTTCATACCTATGGAGTGACAACGGAACGGGAAATACTCAAAAAACAAATGGCACAATTGCAGGAACATACACGGTGAAAGTTGTTGATGCGAAGGGCTGTAAAGATACTGCGTCGGCAATTTTAAAAGTGAATAAGAAACCAACTGTGCAGTTCGTAGCAATTCTTCCAATATGTAAAGATTTTCCATCGTTCCCATTAAAGGGAGCAACTCCTCTTGGTGGAGTTTATGAAGTAGAAGATGGTTCAAATTGGAAAGTAGATTCTGTATTTGATGTGCCTTCGAAGCCAAAGGGAAATTACAAAATACGCTATACCTATAAAGATGCTAACGCTTGTGCAAACACCGTTTCAGCAAGCGTGGTAGTAAACGATTTTCCGAAATTGCAAATAGAAGATCAGGAAATTTGTGAAGGACATCCTGCTGTTTTCGATGCTGGTTCCAATTTTATAAATTACAGGTGGAGCACAGCTTCTAATTTGAGCAAGATTTCTGCCGCAAAAGAAGGCGTATATTCTGTTTCGGTGATCGATCACAATGGTTGCCGCACTAGTGATACCATGGTTTTAAAAGTGAATGCATTGCCCATCGTTGACTTGGGTGAAAGTCAAAAAATTTGCAGCGGTGAAATCGTGACTTTAGAATCGTCAACCATTGGCGACAATTACTTGTGGAATGATGGATCTAAGAATAAAACACTTCAAGTAAAAACTACGGGGACATATAGTTTGAACGTTATCGATAGCAATCTATGTGTTGGTACAGACCATGTTGAAATTTCAGTAATTCCACTTCCGAAAGTAAATTTGGGCAGTGACCAGGAAATTTGTGAAGGAAAAATTGTCTCTTTATCAGTAAAAGATCCCAAAGCATCTTACTATTGGTCTACAGGAGAAAAAAAGTCAACTATTTCAGTGGGGGCAACCAATACCATCACTTTAGCGCAATACTATGATGCCGACTGTTTGGTGAAAGATAGTGTTCGTGTCACGGTGCTTCCTTTTCCAAAATTGGAGCTTGGTAACGACACCACCCTGTGTTTGAGTGAAACTTTTGATGGCGCCTTAATTTTAAATGCAGGAAGCCTTGCGGATAGCTACTTGTGGAGTACTGGGTCAACAAATTCTACTATTTCAATTGATGCAAGGGGTACCTATTCAGTGAGTTTGACAAATGGAAAGAGTTGTACGGTTACCGATCAAATAACTATAGATGATCTTTGCAAAACAAGCTTGTTTTGTCCTTCAGCATTTACGCCAAACAATGATGGCAATAATGATGTGTTTTATGTTAAAGGTGCTAATGTTGACTATTTTCAACTATTGATTTTTAACCGCTGGGGGGATGTTGTGTTTGAAAGTGACGACATGAACAAAGGTTGGGATGGTACTGTAAATGAAAATATAGTTCAACAGGATGTATATGTGGTAAAAGTCATTTACAGCATTAACAGAGAAAAAGGCTACAAAACCAAAGAACAAATAATTTCGTCTTTGACATTGATTAGATAGTGATTAAATGGACGATGATCCGCAATTGTAGTGGTAAATTTATCTGTGGGGATATATATCTTTCGCAGACCCTCAGGAGTGCAAGCTTTCTTTTAAAACAGTTTTGAAAAATCGGTCGAATTTGTCTTTCTGAGATATTCCGAAAGACCTATTGTCAGCTTCGTTACATTACTATTATTGTTTTAGACCATCCTAAATGCAACAGTATTTATTCTTGTATCAAAAAATCAATTGTTTTAGGCTGAAGCAGATTGGTTTTGTGCAAAGATAATTTTAACAAGGGGCAGCGTCTCCAAATTTCGGCAAACGGCATTGTGCAATGCCGCTAAAGATGTACAGACATAATATAGACAATTCTCAAATCGGGCTATTTCAGCACCTGACAAGCCACAGACTATCGAAACCTATTCAAAAAAACACACTGCGAAAGTATAGCTTTAGGAAAGCGCTCAGCACTTATTTTGGTAGAACCAACTATAGAGATCGTGTTGTTAAAGCGAACTAACCCAAATAACTTTAAACCGCCAAACATGAAAAAATTAGTAAAAAAAGATGTGCCTCTCCTCTTACTCTTTATGATTTGTTGCCTGAGTATCTCGGCACAAAGCAAAAAGGTAGCTGGCTTTTATCCCGATTATGGCAGCAAGACTTTAAGTGCTTTACCTTATAGTAAATTGACTGACGTGTTTTACGCCTTTGTTTTTCCAAACGCCAGCGGAGTATTGTACTCGCACGACGGCAATTACAACGATGTTGTTGCTTACAACGCAACAAGTCGGGTACAAACAGTAATGAATCCTTTGAAGAACTACTGCAAATCGAATGGTGTTCGAATTCACATGGCGGTAGGCGGTATGGGCCAATCTTGGGGCTTTTCAGCAACAATGGCGAATGCAACCTATGCCAAAAAGATGGTCGACACTTTAGGCGCCATGGCAGCCCGTTACGATCTCGACGGCATTAATATTGACTGGGAATTTCCTGCTGCGGGTGATCTTACGAATTTTGAAACATTTATGTCTCTACTTAAAACCAAACTGAATGCGGTTGAAATTAGCGAAGGTCGAAACATTGAGCTGTCCATCGCCGTTGGTGTGGGTTTGTTTGACGGTGATGGCATTGCTGTTAATTCCCCCATTTTTGCTTTGGTGGATTACATCTATTTAATGTCTTTTGACGCGAAAGGTTCATGCTATTCTTGCGATCCGAACAACCA
>CANFBW010000069.1 GCA_947444925.1 Flavobacteriales bacterium
GACCTTTTGTTTGCCGCAAAAATTTGCAAGCACACGAAATCAAATACCATTGTTTTTGCAAAAAACAAAACCTTGATCTCCAGTGGAACTGGCCAAACATCGCGTGTTGATGCCTTGCGCCAAGCAGTGGTGAAGGCTGGTGAATTTGGTTTCAGTTTGCAAGGTGCGGTAATGGCGTCTGACGCCTTTTTCCCTTTTCCTGATTGCGTACAACTCGCAAAGGAAGCTGGTATCACGGCGGTTATTCAGCCGGGAGGATCAATTAAAGACCAAGAGTCTATCGACTATTGCAACAACAACGGCGTGGCCATGGTGATCACAGGAATAAGACATTTTAAACACTAAAAAAAGTATGGGATTATTTAGCTTCCTTACGCAAGAAATTGCGATTGACCTTGGAACAGCCAACACTTTGATCATCGAAAATGATAAAGTAGTGGTGGATGAGCCGTCGATCATTGCCATCAACCGTATCACGGGAGAGGTAATGGCCATAGGCAAAAGAGCCATGCAGATGCACGGTAAAACCCATGAAAACATTAAAACGATTCGTCCGCTGAAAGATGGGGTTATTGCTGACTTTCACGCTGCTGAAGAGATGATTCGCGGCTTCATCAAAATGATTAATTTGAACAAGCGCCGTATGTTCGGTCCTTCAAATATTCGTATGGTAATTTGTATACCGTCGGGCATCACAGAGGTGGAGAAGCGTGCCGTTAAAGATTCGGCAGAACACGCCGGAGCAAAAGAAGTAAGATTAATTCAAGAGCCGATGGCTGCGGCTATCGGTATCGGTATCGACGTAGAAGAACCGATGGGCAATATGGTGATTGACATTGGGGGCGGTACCAGCGAAATTGCGGTAATCGCTTTGGGTGGTATCGTTTGTGACAAATCTATTCGCGTTGCAGGTGACGAGTTTACGCAAGATATCGAAGACTACATGCGCCGTCAACACAATATTTTGGTGGGAGAAAGAACAGCTGAAAGAATTAAAATTGAAGTGGGTTCAGCTTTGCCTGAATTGGAAAATCCACCGGCTGATTTCGCTGTGCACGGGAGAGACTTAATGACGGGTATTCCAAAAGAAATTACGGTTTCTTATTCTGAAATAGCGCATTGTCTCGACAAATCTATTTCAAAAATTGAAGCGGCAATTTTGAGTGCTTTGGAGATGACTCCTCCCGAACTTTCTGCAGATATTTTCCGCACCGGAATTTATTTGGCAGGTGGTGGTTCTATGCTGAGAGGTCTTGACAAAAGAATTTCAAAAAAGACAAAATTGCCAGTACACGTTGCTGAAGATCCTTTGAGAGCGGTAGCGAGAGGAACGGGTATTGCATTGAAAAATTTCGACAGATTCCCATTCTTAATTAAATAAGTTTTAAGATCAATGTTTAAGATTCATCGCTGGCTCAAGCCTGCAATGGCTAAACATTGATCTTTGAACTTTAAACATTGAACTGATTTAGAAATGAAAAATCTTTTAGCAATTCTGTATAAAAACCATTTGCTATTGCTTTTTCTTTTTCTTGAAATAACAGCGCTTACCTTTGCTATTCAGCACAATAATTTTCAGCGCGCTTCCTTTATTCATTCGGCATCATATGTTACTGGAAATACCTATGAGGTGATGAATAATTTTTCTTCGTACATGGATTTAAAGGAGAAAAATGCTTTGCTTGCCGATTCGCTTGCCAAACTGAAATCATTGTCGCTCAGCGCATATTTAAAGCGCGACACGTCATTGACTAAAGTGAGCGATACACTTTACAAGCAACGCTATTCGTACACAAACGCAATGATCATTCACCAGACATTGCACAAAGCGAATAATTTTTTAACACTTGATAAAGGAAGCAGTGATGGCATACAAGTAGGTATGGCGGTGCTTGGTGTGAATGGTGTGGTTGGAAAGGTGAATGGCACGAGTGATCGCTTTTCTTCGGTATTGTCGCTGTTGAACAGTCAAACTACTTTGTCGTGTAAGTTGAAATCGAGTAAGTCATTGGGCTTTTTGGTGTGGAATGGAAAGTCGGCCGGTGGACTCACTTACCGTCAGGCAATGCTGATTGATGTGCCCTTGACCGCAAAAATACGGGTGGGTGATACGGTGGTGACGGCGGGCTATTCAGACAATTTTCCGGGTGGAATTCCGGTGGGTAAAGTAATTGATTTTACCGATGCTTCGGGCGGACAGTCGCAAGATGTAAAGATTCAGTTGTTTTTGGATTTTAATGTGCTCGACCATGTTTTTATAGTTCGCGATGTGCTGCACGAAGAGAAGGATTCATTGCAACTCAAATTTCAAAACGCCAACTGATGATAGCACATTTGCCACGGTATTTACTCATCGCTTTTTTGTTGCTTTTTTGCCAGGTGATGGTATTTAACAACATTCATTTTGCCAATATTGTGAGCACATATCCTTATGTTCTTTTTATTTTGCTTTTACCTAGTAATACAAACAACGCACTGGCTCTGGTGATTGCATTTGTATTGGGTATTACGGTTGATTTTTTCTCTGATTCTGGCGGAATGCACGCTGCGGCTTGTTTGCCCATTGCATATATTCGTCCATTTATTTTGCGCACTGTAGGTACCGAAAGCAAAAAAGACAGCTACACACCAACGATAAAACATTTGGGATTTAACCGCTACCTCACCTACGCGACGATCATGGTATTGCTGCACCACACGATACTTTTTATGTTGGAAGCCTTTGAATTTTCACTCTTCTTTTTGACGCTTTTGAAAATTGTGAGCAGTGCGTTTTTATCGATTTTGTTTATTGTGCTGATTCAATACATCTTCATTAAAGATCCGGGGAAGTGAATCCAACGTCAGATAGGCAATACGTCATTATTGGTGTTTTTTCTACACTGGCAATTATCTTTATTTTTCGTTTGTTTTATTTGCAGGTGCTCAATCCTGATTTCCAAGAAAAGGCGCTCAGTATGGGGCGTAAAGTGGTCGTTGAATTTCCAATGCGTGGTACCATCTACGATCGCAATGGACACATCATGGCACACAATGAAATCGCCTACGATTTGATCGTACTGCCGAAAGAAATCAATATTGATACTTTTGCCTTCTGTAAGCTTTTGGCTATTGATACGGCTGAGTTCAACCGCCGTATTAAAATAGCGCGCAATTATCCTAATGCATCCTACAAAGAGTCGGTTTTTCAAGAGTTGATTTCGGTAGAAGATTTTGCGCGCATCAGTGAACAGTTGTACCGTTACAAAGGTTTTTCAGCGCAGAAGAGAAATGTTAGAAATTATCCAAGTCCCAGTGGCGCGCATGTTTTAGGCTACATGCAAAAGGTAAGTATTCGCGATAAGAAAGATGAGTTTTATGTGAACAACGATTTCATCGGCAGAAGCGGATTGGAGATGTATTACGAAAAGGAATTGCGCGGTATTAAAGGCATTAAGTATTTGCGTCGCGACATCAACAACAATATCAAAGGACCCTACAAAAACGGCACTTTGGATCAGCGTTCAGAACCGGGCAAAGATTTGTACACCTCTATCGATGCTGAATTGCAGGCTTATGCAGAACAGTTGATGCAGGGCAAACGTGGAAGTATTGTGGCACTCGACCCTGCAACGGGTGAGGTGTTGTGCATGGTGTCAGCGCCTACGTATAATCCCAATGACTTGGTGGGTAGGTATTTTAGTAAGAATTACGATACGATTTTTAACCGTCCAGGTCAACCCATGTTTTTCCGCAGTATCGCAGCCACGCAGCCTCCAGGATCTATCGTTAAAACAATGCAGGCCGCTATTGCGCAAGAATTTGGCGTGGCAAATGCAGCAACAAAATATCCTTGCAACAAAAGTTTGGTGGGTTGTCACGACCACGATAGTCCGCTGACCTTGCCGCAATCTATTCGCACTTCCTGCAATCCGTATTATTACAATTTGGTAAAGAGTGTATTGTATGCAGAAAAATCAGGTAATGAATTTACAACGATTGAGCACGGATTGAACCGCTGGGAAGGCATCGTGCGCTCTTTTGGTTTTGGCAATCCACTACACATTGATCTGGCAGGCGAAAAAGATGGCAATGTGCCCGATGCTCGAGAATACAACAAGGCATATGGCAAGGGTCACTGGAACTACCGAACGGTTTATTCGTTGAGTATTGGTCAGGGAGAATTTGCCTTAACCCCGCTGCAAATGGCAAATCTCGCAGCCATCATCGCCAACAAAGGAAAATACTATACGCCACACGTGGTCAAGAAAGTGGGAGATCGCGAGCTCGACTACCGCGATTCATTGCATCAGGTTCAAATTCAACCGCAGTATTTTGATGTGGTACACGATGGCATGCAGGCGGTTATTGAAGAGCAGGGCGGCACTGCCGGGAGAGCGAAAATTGATACTTTGCATTATTGCGGAAAAACAGGAACTTCGCAAAATCCACATGGTGAAGATCACTCCGTTTTTATTGCTTTTGCACCGCGTATCAATCCAACAATCGCAATTTCTGTGTATATTGAAAACGCAGGTAAGGGTGGTTTGTGGGCGGCTCCAATTGCCAGTTTGGTTATTGAAAAATACTTGCGAGGTATAGTGGCCCGCAAAGAATTGGAAGAAAGTATGTTGAAGGGCATAATCAAATACTAATTGGCAAAAAGAACCAACATATTAAACAATATTGACTGGGTGCTGCTCAGTATATTTTTGTTGCTGATGGTCATCGGATGGGTCAATATTTACGGTGCCGTCTTTGACGAGTTACATCCCTCTATGTTCGACACTACGCAGCGCTACGGAAAGCAATTGCTGTGGATTGGTGGCGCGCTGTTTTTAGCTTTTTTGATATTGTCGCTTGACTCTAAAGTATTCACCTACTCGGCATACATCATTTATGGGATCAGCTTGGTGATGCTATTTACGACCATTTTTGTGGCGCGAGAAGTGAACGGTGCGCGCTCATGGTTAGAAATTGGATCCTTCAAGATTCAACCTTCTGAATTTGCGAAGTTCGCTACCAGCTTAGCTTTGGCGAAGTACCTCTCGACCTTAAAAAATTTGAAAGCAAATACGGGTTCATTGTTTGAGCTGGGTTACCAAGTGAGTCGAATTTTTACGGGCAAGGCGGTGTTCCGCTTACAATACATTGATTGGAAAACGCAGGTGGCGCCCATGGCCATTATTTTGGTGCCTATGATTTTGATTCTCGGTCAAAAGGATACGGGTTCCATGTTGGTCTATTTGGCTTTTATTTTCGTTTGGTACCGTGCTGGATTTTCGGGTAGTATTTTACTGATCGGATTTTATTTGATGGTGCTGTCCGTACTTACTTTAATGGTCGATGCCGATTCGGTTATTTCTGCCGTGTGCACCATATCACTGGTTCTTTATGCTGCGTATATTAAAAATACGTTGGGTGCATTGGCGCTCATAGCTGGCATTTTAATTTACTATGTTTTGTATTTTATTTTTGGCTGGAATGCAGCCATCACAAACTACTTGTTTATTGCGTTAACAGGAGTCTTTTTAATTGCCAATTTTACCGCTGAATTGATGTGGAAGAAGTTTGAGAAAAACTTTGTTTTGTTTTCACTTTTGGGCAGTTTGCTTTTTATAGGAAGTATTCAGTTTTTGTTTGATAACGTACTGCAACCGCATCAAAAAGACAGAATTTTAGTGCTCTTTGGGAAGAAGGAAGACATTCATGGCGTGGGTTATCAGGCGCACGTCGCTAAAATTGCAATCGGCTCGGGAGGGTTGACGGGCAATGGTTTGCTGGAAGGCATTATTACAAAAGGAAATTTTGTGCCCGAGCAAGGCACCGACTATATTTTTTGCACTGTGGGCGAAGAATGGGGGTTCCTAGGTTCAACGGTGGTGATTTGTTTGTACCTAGCGTTGATTCTTAGAATTATTTTTAGGGCTGAGCGACAGCGCTCCAATTTCACGCGAATATATGGCTATTGTGTAGCTTCCATTTTGTTCATCCACTTTATGATTAATATAGGAATGGTGATTGGACTCGCGCCTGTGATTGGTATTCCCTTGCCATTCTTAAGCTATGGTGGCTCTTCATTGTGGGCATTTACCATTTTGCTTTTTCTATTTGTGAAATTCGATTCGCAAAGGCTCGAGGTGTTGGAGAGTTAGAACAGCGCGATGTCTTTGATGTCCATTTGCATTGTCGATACCCCTTTATAATTATTGGTGCTCAAGGAAAAACAAACATTAATTTTTTTTCCTGCTGCAACGGGTTGTGAAAAAAGTGCCATTTTAAAGGCTATGCCTGGAATTTTTCTATCGGGTAGCGCACTGTCTGATAACAATACGCGCAAATGTTCATTGCCGATGACACGGCAGCCACCCACATCAATAAGTTGCTCGGCAACAAATAAAGGGGTTTCATTATCGGGACCAAAAGGTTCAAACTGGCGCAGTACTCGATAGAATTTTTCGTCGATGTCGTTGAGCTGCAATCGCGCTTCTACTTTCAATTTTGGCGTAAGTTGATCTGCAGTAATGCCGCGATCAATGACACTTTCTAATTTTTTTTTGAAAGCTTCGTAATTTTTGGGAAGTAAACTCAAGCCAGCTGCATAGTCGTGGCCACCAAATTGTTCAAGTAAGTCGCTGCATTCTTCAATCGCGTTTAAGATCTTGAACCCTTTTACAGATCGTGCACTACCTGTGATTTTGCCATCTGCTAATGTGAGCACAACTGTAGGACGGTAATAGAATTCCTGTAAGCGTGATGCTACGATGCCTACAACGCCTTTGTGCCATTTAGGATTGTAAACAATTGTGCACTTTTTGTCCACTTCTTTTTTAGCCAGAGCTAGTGCTTCAATCGTTGTTTTTTTCTCTGTGTTTTTGCGTTCCTCGTTGTAGGTATGTATGTCGCTTGCCAAGGTGTGCCGAAGGGCCTTATTGCGACTGGTGAGTAATTCAACCACGTGCATTGCGGTGTACATTCTGCCTGCTGCGTTGATGCGTGGGCCGATGCCATAGCCAATGTCCATCATTGTCAATTCTCCCTCGCGTTGAGATATGTCAATGATGTTTTTGAGTCCAGGCAGTGGATCAGCATTCAGTTTTTTGAGGCCAAAGTACGCCAACACTCTATTCTCCCCAGTCATTGGTACCATATCTGCGCCAATGCTAACTGCGAGTAAATCGAGATATTGCAAATAGTGTTCTTCTGCGATATTGTGTTTTTGACTGTATCCTTGTATGAATTTGAAGCCAACACCTGCGCCTGAAAGATGTGGAAATGGATATGCGCAGTCATTTTGCTTCGGGTTAAGCAATGCCACTGCATCGGGCAATGTTGGACCTGGGTTATGGTGGTCGCACACAATGAAATCGATACCCATTGTTTTGGCTTTTGCAATGTGTTCAATGGATCGGGTGCCGCAGTCTAACGCGATAATGAGTGTGAAGTCGTTGTCGTGAGCAAAGTCTAGCGCTGCATACGAGATGCCGTAACCTTCTTTATACCTATCTGGAACATAGTAAGCCAAATGGTCTGTTATGTTTTGCAAAAAAAGGTACATCATGGATACAGATGTGGTACCATCGACATCATAATCGCCGAATACCAATATTTTTTCATTTGTCGTTAGTGCGAGGTGCAAACGATCCACTGCCTTGTCCATGTTCTTCATTAGAAAGGGATCGTGAAGCGTGTTTAGTTGTGGGCGAAAAAAATCCCGCGCTTTGTCGAAGTCATTAATACCGCGGTGAATCAGTAGTTTTCCCAAAACGGGGTGAATAGACAGGGCTTTCGACAGTTCTTGCGCTGCACTTTGGTCAGATGTTGGATGATCTTCCCAGATTTTCTTTGCCATTTAAATTCGATTAACTTCGAACTTTAAAGATCACGTTTTTTATGACAAGAAGAAAGCTTTCCTTTTCGATATCACTGATTATTGTAGTAAGTATAGCGCTCTCCTGTAATGATGGCAGTACTTCCGGTAATTCTGGATCTTTAGCTGGAACTTGGATCATTGAAAAAACCCAGATGCACTCCAATATTGTTGGCTATGTGCCAATATGTAACGCTTACGCCAAATACAAATACTTGAATTTGAATTCGGGCGGAAGAGGCTTGCTTTGGGGAGGAAATAGCGCATTAGATGGACAGGCAACTTGGAATGAACCTTTGAAAATAGTAGAGTTAGCAGCCAAAGATTCTGCTGGCGTGTTATTTAATTTTGAAAAATATGACGTTGATTCCTTAAGCGCTTACTATTTGCATTTGATTCATATTTCCTATAAGAATGACAGTGTGTTAACGCAGGAATTGTTTTTAAAAAAGTAGATTAAATACAGCTGTGCTATTATTTTCGAGCATTTTTTCTTCTTAAAAAATTTATTTTCTTTTAATTTATTGTGAGTTAAGCGCAAAATTTGTGTTAATGTTGTAAAGCTAACTTGTTGTAAGTTAGTTTGTTGTAATTTTTTTTATTTGCTCGTTAAACGACATTTATCCGCCTACTAACTATCTGTTAATCAATTAGATGTATTGTAACATTTTTGATTGTTACTTTGTTTTTGTCTAAATTTAATAGGGAACTACTGTTGAACAAGCAAAACTGCACGAAATGAAAAATAGAACCGCGTCCATTTTTATAGTTCTTGTTTGCCTGCTCTTGTCTTTTTCAGACGCGCAAGCCTTCGGAGGAGTGAAGGGTGAAAAATTGTCGATGATGGATGTTTTGTCAAATGGCAATCGTTTCACCGAAAACAAAGGGCAGTTGAAGCACTATCATTTTGATTGGACACAATGTGGTAATGTAAAGTATTACACACAATCTTTTGGAGGAACCGCATATTTCGCCGAAAATGGAATTGGTTTTGGATTTTTCAGGGAGAATCTAAACGAAATGGAGCATCCATCGAAGCGCTCAGAGGAAGAGGAAGAGGAAAGAACACCATTGAATAGCGTTGGTTTTTTTCTGGAGTTTGTTGGAAAAAACAAAAATTCACAATTGACTGGCGCAGGAAAGCAAATTACGAAGTTTAATTACTATAGAGGGACTAGTCACATTGAGAATGTTGCAAATTTTGACGCCCTTATGTACGAAAATTTGTACGAGAATATTGATTTGAAGTATTATACTGGAGAGGGAAAATTGAAGTTTGATTATATCGCTAAACCTGGTGCAAATCTTAAGCAAATTGAATTGCGGTACAATGGAGCAAAGGGCATGTCCGTGAATAGAAAAGGGGATCTAGAAATAGCTACAGATTGGGGTGTTTTGATAGATGAAAAGCCTTATTCTTATCAGATGATAGACGGGCATAAGGTTGTCGTAAAAGTGAAGTACAGAAAAAATGAAAATGGGAATATTGGATTTGAAGTAGTTGGTAATTATGACTCGAGTAAAACTTTGGTAATTGATCCTCCCACTTTAACTTGGGCGACATTGGTGGCTGCACCTGCTGATGGCACAGGTTATTTGTATGATATTGTACTTGATGTGAATGGAAATGTGTACGGTACAGGTTGGTACAACAATAATTTCCCAAAAGTGAATCCTATTGACGTCACCAATGCCGGCGGTGAGTCATTTGTTTTTAAGTTAGCAGCTGATGGAAAAACCTTGCTTTATTCCACTTGGTTGGGAGGTAATGGAGATGAAACGGGAACCGGAGTCGCAGTGAATGCATCGGGAGAGGCTTTTGTTTGTGGGTATACTAACAATGCAAATACCTTCCCTACAGCTGGAAGTCCAATTAAATCAACGGTTAATGCAGTAGATATTTATGCAGTGCGCTTGTCTGCAACCGGTGCTTTGGTCTATTCTACTTTTTATGGAGGTACTGCTGATGATCAAGCTTTTGCTATTGACATTGATGCCGGCAACAACGCATTTATAACGGGTGCAACAAAATCAGCAAGTGGAATGGCGAGTATTGGCGCTCATCAAACGGCGCTTGCTGGAGCTATGGATGCTTTTATTTTGAAGATAAATCCCGCTGGAAGTGCTGTGGTTTTTTGTACTTATTATGGAGGTAGTGCTGATGATTTAGGGCGAGATATTGTGGTAGATCTTTCGGGTAATGCTTATATCGGTGGCGCAACGGGATCATCAATAGGTATAGCCACTGCAGGTTCTTATGACAATACATTTGCTGGTGGACCAGATGATGGCTTCGTTGCGAAGTTTACGACGAGTGGTGCTCGAGTATATGGGGCATATTCGGGAGGAGATAACGAAGACAAAGTGGAATCGGTTGACGTTAAATGTAATGGAGAGTTGGTGATGTCAGGTTATACGCGATCTAGCGGCGTTACTTTTGTTGCTATCAATGCAATTCAAGCTCAAAATGGTGCGATAAATGGCGGTCCGAGAGATGCCTTTATGCGACGTGTTAGTCCTGATGGCAGTGCTTTGTTGAATTCAACATTTATGGGTAACAATGGCGAGGATGCGAATAAAAACCTGGCTTTCAGCATACCAGAGCAACAGCGGTCTACCAGCATTAGCGTAAACCGATTGGGAAATATAGCAGTGGCATTATGTACCGATGCAACTGCGCTTCCATTGGTTTCTCCTGTACAATCTACCAATGCTGGCGGTGGCGGTGGTCAGGGTGATGCTTATATTTTTGTCACCGATTCTACTGGCGCTAAAATTGTTTTTTCGACCTATTATGGTGGCACGCAGCACGATTATCCAACTGCTGGAATCAATTACCACCCTGCCAATGACCATGTGTTTGCGTTGGGAGGTTGCTCGCATTCAGTCGCGGATAGATCTTTGCCTTTAACAGCAGGTTCCTACCAGTCTTCAGGCAGCGGACTTGATGATCACCCTTATATAGTTTTGTACTCTCAAATTCTTTGTAAAATTGATGTTCAACTTCCTCTCCCTGCTCCGGGATGTGAAAACGACAGCATTAAATTTACAGCAGATACATTGTGCGGTGGTGCAACACCCACTTTTCAATGGTTGGTCAACGACGTAGGACAAGTGGGCGCAACTGCAAGGAAATTTGCTTCCACAAAACTCAAAGACAATGATAAAGTATGTGTGGTGTTTAGTAAATTCATACCAGGTTGTTTTCCAGTATTTGAGCGCGATACTGCCTGTGTGACGGTAAGTATTAGGATACCGCCAATTGTTGTTTTGAAAGGAGATTCTTTCTGTTTGGGAGCCACTGTCACTATTGATGCGGGTGTTTCACCCGCAACTTATTTATGGTCAAGTGGCGAAACCACAAAAACAATTTCAAAGTCAGTAGCAGGTGAATATTGGGTGGAAGTCACTCAAAACAACTGTAAAATGAGAGATACTATGAATTTGGTGGAACGCGCTCCTTTGGCATTGCTTTCGGATTCAGCGAGAACTTGTAATCTCGCTGGCACTGCATATACAGTGACATTTACAATTACGGGAGGTGACCCTGCTTCTTACAAGGTGATAGGTTTACCAGGTACTTTGGTTGGCAGTAAATTCACTAGTAATTTGCTTGCTCCGGGGACACCTTTTGTTGCGGTGATCAGCGACCGAAATAATTGTAATGTTGTTATATACAGCGGTAACAAAACTTGCGGTTGTGCGCCGGTGGCCACTATTTCTGGAGACAAGTCGATATGCAAAGGTGACAGCGCATCCATCGTTTTTCATCTTTCTGGTGCACAAGCACCTTATGATGTAGCGTATTCAGATGGCAGCAGTAATTTTACTTTGTTGGCTATTAACGACGGATACTTTATGCGTGTGGCGCCAAGTGATACAATGGTTTACTCGTTGATTTCGATTACTGAAAAAAATGGTTGTTCAGCCCCAGCTTTGGGCACTGTCACTATTTCGCCAATCCCTGTTTTTACTTTGCCGACGACACCTGTTGACGCCACCTGTTTTGGTAAATGCAATGCTTCTGTAACTGTTGCGCCTCAGAGTGGTATCGGTCCATACAGTTATTTATGGTCGCC
>CANFBW010000070.1 GCA_947444925.1 Flavobacteriales bacterium
AGAACCAATAGAACCTGAAGCACCATTGATCAAGATTTTTGGATGCACTTTAAAATCGATGCGTCTGATATAGTTGTACGCCATCATTAGGCCCTCGCTAACAGCAGCGGCTTGCTCAAAGGACATGTTAACTGGCTTTGGAACAATTGACTTATTCTCGGACATGCAAATGTACTCAGCATGCGTTCCGAAATTAAAAGTGCTCAAACCAAAAATTTGATCACCGACTTTAAACGATTTTACGTCTTTGCCAACAGCTTCAATTTCGCCCGATAGCTCCGTCCCCAGTATTTGCTTTTTAGGTTTAAAGAGTCCGTGAAACAATCGAATGATAAAATACTCGGCCGAGCGAAAACCCGTGTCGGTTCTATTGACTGTTGTTGCGTGAATTTTAATTAAAACCTCATTGTCCGTCGGCACTGGTTTTGGCACTTCTTGGAATTTTAAAACTTCTGGTGGTCCGTATTCGGTATATATTACTGCTTTCATAAACGTTGAAAATATTTTGTGCTTGCACTAAAGTACAGAGAAGCTTTCATTTTTCAGTCGATGAAAATCACAGCAGTTCATCCTTTGCTCGACTTACTACATAGAAAAAAGTGGCGCGCGCATTCACGCGTGCCTATTTGTCTTGGCATTTAAATGCCCGGATAGGTGCGCGATAAAAAACAAAAAAAGCGCTGCGAAAATCGCAGCGCTTTTATATCTATTCTTAGTGAAAAGCTTAGTGCGTCTCAGTAGCGGTAGCTGCAGGAGTTTCCATTGCAGGCATACCAATCACTGTCACTGAATCTTTAGCGTGGCAGCACGCTTTTTTCTCTTCGTGACCAGCACATGTTGCAGCTTCTGCTTTGCAGCATTTGCCTTCAGCGTGAGCAGCACATTTTTCAGTACCTTCTTTGCAGCATGAAGCGGCATCTTTACCAGCACATGAAGCTTCAGTACCATGGCAAGAAGCTTTCGCTCCTTCAGTACCATGACCGCTGCCCAAGATTGGCGCAATTACCAAACCGATCAAACAAGTCAATTTAATTAAGATGTTCATTGACGGACCAGATGTATCTTTAAATGGATCACCTACTGTATCTCCAGTTACTGCTGCTTTGTGAGCGTCAGAACCTTTGTATGTCATTTCTCCGTTGATCATAACACCAGCTTCGAAAGATTTTTTAGCGTTGTCCCAAGCACCACCTGCGTTGTTTTGGAACACAGCCCATAACACACCAGATACTGTAACACCTGCCATATATCCACCTAACATTTCAGCAATCAATTGGTTGTTGTCACCGTAAACCAATTTACCTAACAATACAATAGCGATAGGGAAACCGATAGTCAAAATACCTGGCAACATCATTTCGCGCAATGCAGCTTTAGTAGAAATCTCCACACATTTACCGTATTCTGGTTTGCCTGTTCCTTCCATGATTCCTGGAATTTCTTTGAACTGACGACGAACTTCGTACACCATGTCCATGGCTGCTTTACCTACTGAGTTCATTGCCAATGCAGAGAACACAACTGGTATCATACCACCTACGAACAACATCGCCAAAACCGGCGCTTTGAAAATATTGATACCGTCGATGCCTGTGAAAGTAACATAAGCAGCAAACAATGCCAATGAAGTTAATGCAGCAGAAGCGATGGCAAAACCTTTTCCTGTTGCAGCAGTTGTATTACCAACTGAATCTAAAATATCTGTACGTTGACGAACTTCTTTTGGCAATTCGCTCATTTCAGCGATACCACCAGCGTTGTCAGAAATCGGACCGAAAGCATCAATCGCTAACTGCATTGCTGTAGTAGCCATCATTGCTGATGCAGCTAAAGCCACACCGTAGAAACCTGCTAAAGCGTAAGAAGCCCAAATAGCTCCTGCAAATATTAATACCGTTGGGAAAGTAGAAATCATACCTGTTGCCAAACCAGCGATAACGTTAGTTCCAGCACCTGTTGATGATTTTTGAACGATAGCCAAAACTGGTTTTGTACCCAATCCTGTGTAGTATTCAGTAACTGATGAAATAACACCACCTACTACTAAACCAACTATAGTTGCGTAGAAAACACGCATTGAAGAAATTTCTTTCAAGCCTTCACCGAAGAAAGTCATGTTCATTGTTTCCGGCAACATGTGTTGAACCAAGAAGAAACAGCATACAGCAGTTAAAGCGATAGAAATCCAGTTACCCATATTTAAAGCGCCTTGCACTTGTTTTTCTTTTGCGGTGTTGTCTTTAATTTTAACCACTAAAGTACCAACGATAGAAAACAAAATACCGAAACCAGCGATTGCCATTGGCAATAAGATCGGACCGATACCACCGAAAGCATCTTCAATTTTTCCGCCCATATCTTTGATAACATAGTTACCCAAAACCATAGCCGCTAAAACTGTAGCTACATAAGAACCAAATAAATCGGCACCCATACCAGCAACGTCACCAACGTTATCACCAACATTGTCAGCGATAGTAGCAGGGTTACGAGGGTCATCTTCAGGAATACCAGCTTCTACTTTACCTACCAAGTCAGCACCAACGTCAGCAGCTTTAGTATAAATACCACCACCAACACGAGCGAACAAAGCAATAGATTCAGCACCTAAAGAAAATCCAGCAAGAGTTTCTAAAACGATAGTCATGTCGTCAGTTGAAGTCCAAACTCCACCCATGAAATAGTGGAAGAAAAAGATAAAGAAAGTAGTTAAACCTAAAACGGCTAAACCAGCAACACCCAATCCCATTACAGTACCACCACCAAAAGAAACTTTCAATGCTTGTGGCAAACTTGTACGAGCCGCTTGTGTTGTTCTAACGTTTGTTTTAGTTGCGATTTTCATTCCCATGTTTCCAGCCAATGCTGAGAAAAATGCTCCGAAAACAAAGGCTACTACAATTAAAATAGAAGTTGTTGGAACCACGAAAGAAATCCCTGCCAACACAACGCTTGCAGCGATAACGAACAAAGTCAACAATCTGTATTCTGCTTTAAGGAAAGCCAAGGCTCCCTCATATATATAGTCTGAAATTTCTTTCATTTTGCCATCACCAGCATCTTGCTTTAAAACCCAAGATCTTTTGATAGCCATGAAAGCTAATCCTATTAATGCCATTACTATAGGCACGTAAATCATCATTGATTCCATAAACGTTAATTAGTTATTATTCTTTTTTAAGTGGAAGGCAAATGTAATGATTTAATGTATTTTCACAAATACCCTTTTCTAACCAATGTTATTTACCTCATTTAGCAGGAACTATAGGTTCTTTGGAGATGGTTCTATTAGCTAAACATCACTAAAGTGCAAGCAGCTCTATAATCAACCCATATAAATTAGGTGCAGAAAAACCCTAATACTTTTGACTAACGCATTTACCGTAGACCAAATTAAAGAACCAGAGTAATATATTTTAGTACCTGCCGAAAATTAACTACTCACTTATTTTCCTCGACCGTCTGATTATTCAAAAACTTTACAATCACTTCAAATTTGAGAACTTTTCCCCCTTTAAAAGGTGGAACGCGCTGACGGAGCAAGTACTTTTTTTAGAAATAGTACGCATAATAATCACTTTATGGCCTTCTGAATCTATGATCAGTAAACAAATTCATTAAATTTTGGCACATTAACCAATTGTCTCTATCATTGTGAATATAAAGAGTTAAGAAATGAAAGTAGTGATATTAGCGGGTGGTTTAGGCACTAGAATCTCAGAAGAAACAGATTTAAGACCTAAACCTATGGTGGAAATTGGCGGTAGACCAATCATTTGGCACATCATGAAAATATATTCGCACTTTGGGTACAATGAATTCGTAATTTGTTTAGGTTACAAAGGATATGTCGTAAAAGAATATTTTACCAATTATTTATTGCATAACTCTGATGTTACTATCGATATCAAAAAGAACGAAACTACCATCCATCAATCAAACACAGAAGATTGGAAAATAACTCTTGTAGATACTGGAGCAAACAGCATGACAGGAGGAAGAATAAAAAGAATTCAAAAACACATTGGCAATGAGCCCTTTCTTCTTACGTATGGAGATGGTGTTGCTAATGTTGACATCAAAAAATTAGTTGATTTTCATCTCTCCAACAAGAAAAAAGTAAGTGTCACCACAGTGCAACCTGGAGGAAAATTCGGAGTACTGAGCATCAATGAAAATCAGATTGTTGAAAGTTTTTCTGAAAAACCTAAAGGTGATGGGAGCAGTTGGATCAATGGTGGTTTTTTTGTTTGTCAACCAGATATTTTCTCCTACATCGATGGAGATCATTCAATTTGGGAAAGGGAATCACTTGAGAAATTAGCACAGGAAAAAGAAATTGCAGCATTTAAACATGAGGGCTTTTGGCAGCCAATGGACACTCTTAAAGATAAGAACGATCTTAATGAACTGTGGGAGAACAACAAAGCGCCATGGAAAATCTGGAATACCTAAACTATGGCTCTAAACTTTTACAAAGGAAAAAAAATATTACTTACCGGAGACACTGGTTTTAAGGGCTCTTGGTTGGCATTATGGCTGGTAAATCTTGGCGCTGAGGTTTATGGATACAGCTTACCACCTCGGGATAAAAAAGAAAATTATGAATCCTGCAATATCGCTTCTTTAATTCAACACAAAGACGGTGATATTCGAGATGGCGAAAAATTAAAAAAATATTTTAAAGACGTTAATCCCGACCTAGCCTTTCATTTAGCAGCACAACCCTTAGTAATCGACTCATACAATGACCCCGTGTACAATTTTGATGTCAATGTGATGGGCACCATACAATTTTTGGAAGCGCTCCGTGCCTCTGACAACACAAAATCTGCTGTGGTTATTACCACCGATAAATGTTACAAAAACAACGAGTGGCAGCAAGGATATAAAGAAAGCGACCATTTAGGAGGCAAAGACCCGTACAGCGCATCTAAAGCCTGCGCTGAGATTGTCACGGAATCCTATGCACATTCCTTTTTTCAAAAAAACGCATGTTCTATTGCAACAGCGCGTGCGGGCAATGTAATTGGTGGTGGTGACTGGGCAAGTAATAGAATAATTCCTGATTATTTTAGAGCATATGAAAGTGGTGCAAAACTTGAATTACGAAACCCTTTAGCTGTTCGTCCATGGCAACATGTGCTGGAGCCACTCTTTGGTTACTTAACCCTCGGAGAAAAACTATATGATGATTCCATCTTCACAGGAGCATGGAATTTCGGTCCCCAGGAATTGAACCACATTCCCGTTGAAAAATTAATAATAACATTAAGTTCGATTACCGGAAAGGTGGATTATGCCTTTGCACAGCAAAACGAAAAGTTACACGAGGCCACATTGCTAAAACTAGATATCACAAAGGCACAGCAGCAGCTCCATTGGTTTCCAAAATTAAATCTAAAGGATATGTTAACGTATACTGCGGATGGATATTTGGCTCAAATAGAAAAGCGAAAAATTTTGGACAATCGAATTGCACAAATCAACGACTATTCCAAATTACAAATCATTTAACACAGCGAATCTCAAATTTTAATAAAATACCGCTCATGACAGAAGCTGACAATATTAAATCACAAATATTCTCCTTAGTTGAAAAATATACTCATCTAGTGCATGCAAAAAAGGATTTTATTCCTGGAGAAAGTGCTATTCCAGTGAGTGGTAAAGTTTTCGATCACAAAGAAATTCAAAATATTGTGGACTCCGCATTAGATGGCTGGTTTACAACAGGAAGGTTCAATACAGAATTTGAAAAGAAACTCGCTTCGATTATTGGTGTTAAAAAATTGCTTACCGTTAATTCTGGATCATCGGCCAATCTCTTAGCGGTAGCGGCATTGTCTGACAATCAATGGGGGGATAAAGCAATTCAACCTGGTGACGAATTCATCACAACACCGGTTTCCTTCCCAACAACTATAAACCCCCTGCTGCAGTATGGTCTAATCCCAGTTTTTGTAGATTGCGAGCTGCAAACATATAACATCAACGTTGATTTAATAGAGGAGGCCATAACACCTAAAACAAAGGTGATCATGGTAGCACACACCCTTGGAAACCCCTACCAAATTGATAAAATAATTGCACTTGCTAAAAAATACAATCTTTGGGTTATTGAGGACTGTTGCGATGCCTTGGGCGCTAGTTATCAAGATAAGCACGTTGGAACATTCGGTGACATTGGCACTTTGAGTTTCTATCCTGCCCACCATATTACAATGGGTGAAGGCGGAGCTGTTTTCACGTCCAACTCCAAAATGGCAAAAATTTTAGAATCATACAGAGACTGGGGAAGAGATTGCTGGTGCGAAACCGGAACAGATAATACCTGCGGAAAAAGGTTTTGTTGGCAACTTGGGGACCTCCCCTACGGCTATGATCATAAATATATTTATTCTCGTGTTGGCTACAATTTGAAAATCACAGACATGCAAGCGGCTTTGGGCTTGGCTCAACTTGAGAAGCTTAGTGACTTTGTTTCATTGAGAAGAAAGAACTTCGAAAGGCTAAAATCTGGACTGCAAGGTTTATCTCATAAATTACTGTTGCCAGAAGCAACCACTGACTCCAATCCGTCGTGGTTTGGCTTCCTTATTACAATCAAGGCAGAGGCTGAAAAAAGCAGAGAAGAAGTAGTAAGTTATCTTACAGAAAACAAAATTGCAACGCGCCTTTTATTTGCGGGAGACATCAGAAAACAACCCTATTTTAAAACAATTTCATATCGTGAAATAGGCACTTTTGAAAATACAAGCGTGGTATTAAACAATACCTTTTGGATAGGCGTAACGCCGATGATCAATGATGAGATGATTGACTATGTTTTAGGTAAAATGCACGAATTATTTTTATAGCATGAGTAAAATCCTAGACCAAGATGCTCAATACATTTTCGAAAACTTAGAGAACGAGCTTCTTCAATTAAAAGATTGCACAGTGCTCATTAGTGGTGCAACAGGTTTTTTTGGCAAAAATATTCTCCATTTTCTATTGTTTCTCAACGAGTCTAAGCAACAAAACATTAAATTATTATTGCTTACTAGAAATAAAAAAACATTTCTTCAGCGGTACCCTGAATTTAATCACAAAGCTTGCACCTACCTCGAAGGAAGCATTCATAATTTTCAAATACCCAATGAAAACATTGATTATGTGATTCACGCAGCAGGAGAAACTGCAAACTTAGCACAAACCAATGAAATAGAGATTTTAGACACCGCCTACAATGGAACAAAAACAGTTCTTGAAATGGCAAAAAACAAAAACGTAAAGAGCTTTCTTTACATCAGTTCTGGCGCAATATATGGAGAACAACCTAATGACCTAACAAGGATTTCCGAAACATATCCCGGAGCCTCAGATCTGTCACAACTAAAAACGTGCTATAGCGAAGCTAAAAGGGTGGCTGAATATCTTTGTCAGTTTTATGGACAAAAATTTGATGTGCCGGTAAAAATCGCAAGGTGCTTCGCATTTGTAGGGCCATATATGCCTCTCGACTCTTCGTTTGCCTGTGGAAATTTCATCAACAATGCCTTGCAAAAACAATCCATTGTGATACGAAGTGACGGCAAATCCACAAGATCCTATTTATATACCGCTGACTTAGTAATATGGCTGATCAAATGCTTAATCATTGGCAAGAAACTCACGCCATACAATATCGGAGCCGACCAAGAAATATCCATACTTCAATTGGCGAAGGAAGTATCTAAAAACTTTGAACATACAGTCAACATTGAATTCGCCGCAAAAACTGAAAGCAAAAACAGTCGCTACATCCCCAATAACAAAAAAGCTTTTAACGATTTAGATATAAAATCGTATTTTTCATTTGAAAAAAGTATCCAGCGAACAGTTGAGTATTACAAAAACGAGCAGCAACAATGAGTAAAAAACTAATAAGTATTGTAACGCCTTGCTACAACGAAGAAAGCAATGTTAGAGAGGTTTGGGCACAAGTAAAAATTCAATTTGAAAAATTACCTGACTACGACTACGAACATATTTTTATAGACAATTCTTCTAAGGACAAGACAGTAGACATTCTCAAGGAATTAGCCGAACTAGACAAACGAGTAAAAGTAATTGTAAATGCGCGAAATTTCGGCCAAATAAAATCGCCTTTTTATGGTTTATTGCAAGCTAAAGGTGATGCTGTAATATTATTTGTTGCTGACTTGCAAGATCCTCCTGCTATGATTTTAAAATTCGTTGCTGAATGGGAAAAAGGATATAAAATTGTAGCAGGGATCAAAGAAACAAGTGAAGAATCTAAACTTATGTTTTTGGTTAGAAAATTTTACTATGGCCTAATTTTCAAATTGAGTGAAGAAGTGGAACTTATCAATAATTTCACAGGGTTTGGCTTATATGATCGAGAAGTAATGGACATCATAAAAAACCTAAATGACCCTTATCCATACTTGAGAGGAATGGTTTCTGAAGTAGGTTTCGATGTAGCAAAAATTAGCTATCAACAACCGATTAGAAAAAGAGGAATCACAAGTAATAACTTTTATCGCCTCTATGATTTTGCAATGTTAGGCATCACAAGTCACACCAAAAAACCCTTGCGTTATGCAACTATATCAGGTTTTATTCTTTCTGTTGTTAGCTTTTTAATCGCCATTGTATATGGCCTCTACAAACTGATTTATTGGGATCGCTTTGAGGCAGGAACCGCGCCTTTGGTTATCGGACTATTTTTTATGTTTTCAGTGCAACTCTTTTTTATGGGATTACTCGGAGAATACATTTTATCCATTCACCAAAGAATAATGAATAGGCCTTTGGTAATTGAAAAAGAGAGGGTGAATTTTGATTGACGCTTATCTCAGTCGTTTGTAATTCACAAATCTATTGGCCGATTTAAAATCGACATCAGAGATGTAAGGGAATTGATCGTGAATCGGGCGTCCCATTTCCAACTTGGGCTCAATTAATGTATTTGTATCTATAATCAAATCTATAAGGACAGCTGAGGATTTACTGAAAGTTTCTTTCGTCAACTGATTTACATCCGTTATTTTAATATAGTCAATACCGTATGAATAGGCTATTTTTTCAAAATCAGGCACTCCATATCCTTCGCCTGTGGCGAAATATCTACTGTCAAAATAACTGTCTTGAAATTGCTTAATGATTCCATAGCCGGCATTATTAAAAACAACAATTTTAATGTCCAATTTATTTTGAACTACCGTCTGCAATTCCTGAATATTCATTTGAAATCCACCATCACCAATCATACAAATCACCTGTTTTGAATGATCTGTAATTTTTGCACCAATGGCAGCTGGCAATGCATAGCCCATAGGTGAGTTTCCTCCAGAGGTAAATAAATTTTGTTTCGTCCGATGAAAGGATTGATACACCCAACACACCGTCGCTCCCGTATCCCCAATTACAACAGCATCGTTCTCCATGATACTATTTAATTTTTTTACAGCTAAATAAGGCGAGAGCGTATTGTTTTTTTCAGCATACGTGCTGACTTCCTTTCCAAAATACTTGACCTTCATTTCCTCGACATACGGCAGCCATGCGGCATCAAATTTTGCAACTTCAATACCGCCAAACACCTTACTGAAATTTGACAAATCAAGAGCTATTGCAGAGAAATTGCTTTCTGACCTATATTTTTTCAATTCCTCAACATCAACATCCACCACCAAAACTTTAGCATCTGACGCAAATGATTTAGAATTACCTGAACGCTGCCTATTGTCGAGTCGACTTCCCAATACCAACAAAGCATCACAATTTTGTAAAATAAAGTTTGCACCCCTGTTTCCGTAAACACCTATTTGTCCACAATATCCGGCACTATCATGATCAAAAAAAGAAATTCCATTCCAGCTAGAAACAAAGGGCAATTGATGTTGTTCGATAAATCGCATTACCTGTGCTTCAGCTCCTGAAAGCCCTATTCCAGCACCAAACAATACCATAGGCCTTTTAGCATCCGTCAAAAATGCTTGCACTTGCTTTTTTGTCAACGCAAAGCCATCGATCTCACTTGCTATCGATCGATCTTGTTCAGCAAAATATTCAATAACATCTCCAGCTTCCTCTTTTTGAATATTCATTGGCACATCTATCAAGACCGGCCCCATCCTATGACTTATCGCAATGTTGTATGCTTTTATTAACTCCTTTTTTAATTCATCAATTGAATTAACTTGAACTGCATATTTGGTAATGGGCTTTACCATTTCCACAATTTTAGTTTCCTGAAAACCCGTTTGTCGAACGTTGGCTCCAATAAATTCGCTGCTTTCCGACTTATTGACTTGCCCTGTAATGTGAATGGATGGAATAGAATCAAAATAAGAACATGCAATACCAGTAATCAAATTAGTTGCGCCAGGGCCACTTGTAGCAACCGTAACACCAACTGTTTTATTCACCCTCCAACAGGCATCGGCAGCCATTGCAGTGGATTGTTCATGGTTAAAGCAAAAATAGTCTACTTCTTTATTTCGTCCAATGGCATCAATAATAAAAGCACATGCTCCACCTTGCACCAAAAAAAAATTTTTCGACCCCCTTTGTCTTAAAAATTCAACAATATATTCCGCTCCTGTCATAAATTTCAAAATGCTAAACTTGTGCGGCTGTATTACTTACAACACTATTTCGCTTTATACAACACGCTTTTCACCGCGTCTTTAATACGCGCAATGCTAGGCAAAGCCTCATTAATTAAGTTCATTGCATAAGGCAACGGAACGTCTCTTGATGTTACTCTTTGGATAGGGGCATCCAAATAATCAAAAGCTTCGTGCTGCACTTTATAGGTGATTTCACCAGAAATTGAAGCCAAAGGCCAAGCCTCTTCAACTATCACCAAACGATTTGTTTTTTTAATAGAAGTGTAAATAGCATCGTAATCAATAGGACGAACCGTGCGCAAGTCAATCACCTCAACACTAACGCCTTCCTTCTCCAATTCAACACAGGCCGCCAAAACCACGTGCACTATTTTTCCAAAAGTCACCAAAGTAACATCTGTTCCCTTTCTCTTAATATCAGCAACACCAATAGGAATAAGATATTCACCCTCAGGCACTTCACCTTTGTCGCCATACATTTGTTCCGACTCCATAAAAATCACTGGATCGTTGTCACGAATAGCTGATTTCAACAAACCCTTAGCATCGTAAGGAGTTGACGGAACAATTACCTTTAAGCCTGGGGTATTTGCAAACCAGCTTTCAAAAGCTTGTGAATGCTGAGCACCCAATTGCCCAGCAGACGCTGTTGGACCTCTAAATACAATAGGGCAATTGAATTGCCCTCCCGACATAGAGTATACTTTCGCAGCAGAGTTGATCACCTGATCAATCGCCACCAAAGCGAAGTTAAAAGTCATAAATTCTACTACCGGACGCAAGCCATTCATTGCTGAACCAACTGCTATTCCGGCAAAACCCAACTCAGCGATAGGGGTATCAATCACTCGTTGTTCACCAAATTCCTCTAACATTCCCTGACTTACTTTATAAGCCCCATTGTATTCGGCAACTTCTTCACCAATTAAATACACTTTGGAATCTGCACGCATCTCTTCGTTTAAGGCCTCACGCAATGCCTCTCTGAATTGTAATACTCTCATATAA
>CANFBW010000071.1 GCA_947444925.1 Flavobacteriales bacterium
ATGATGTTGTTACCGGTGGGAATATTGGGCGTAATGAATTATTACAATCAAGGTGCGGTGGATTTCAAATATGCGGTGTTGATTGCTATACCCTTTGTTTTGGGGTCTTTTTTGGGGTCCAAATTTTCTTTGTCCATCGACGGCGCTACGGTAAAAAAAATATTTGCCGGAGCAATGATGCTCGTGGCAGTGAAAATGATGTTTTTTGATAAATAAATAACTCGCGCGTGTTTGCAACGCATGCGGATCTATTTTAGCATTTTAATGCATAGCAATGAATTGCATGGATAAATGCGCACGCGTTGCAAACGCGCGCGAGGGGTTAGTTGCAAGCGTGCCAGGGATCGTTTGCGTGCAGAAAAATTCACCACTAAAATTTTTGAAGAGAAATCAAACCCCCAATACTTCTTTCAACTTGCTGTAGCCAGTTCGGCTCAAGGGTACTTTGGCGCCATTTTTAAGCAGGGCGACATGCGTTGATTTGTCGGATTGTTCCACCTTGGTGATTTGTTGCAGTTGCACGATGAACGAGCGGTGCACGCGCAAAAATTCTTTGGGGTCGAGCACTTCTTCAAAGTGTGACATGGTTTTCTTTTTGAGCTGGTAATTGTCTTTGGTGAATATTTTCACGTAGTCGTCGTAAGCCTCAATGTAAAAAATATCTTGTACGGGAATGATGCGGATGTTGCTGCCATTTTTCACCACCACGCGGTGTTGCTCGTCGGGTTGGCGCGGCATTTTTTCAATGAGTGCGGCGGTATTGTTGTCGGTGCCGTTTTGTGATTTTTGTTGTGTCCATTTTTGCACCGCCTTGTCGAAACGCTCTTTGCCAAAGGGTTTCAATAGGTAGTCGATGGCGTGGGCTTCAAAAGCTTTGATGGCATATTCATCGAAAGCAGTGGTGAAAATCACGGCAGGCACAGGGTCGAGCAATTCCAGCATTTCGAAGCCATTTATTTTTGGCATTTGAATGTCGAGAAATATCAAGTCAGGTTGGTGCTGCATGATGGCTTTTACGCCTTCAAAACCATCGCTGCATTCGTGCATCAATTGTATTTCGGGGTGGTGGGCGAGGTATTCTTTGATGATGCCTCGGGCCAAGGGTTCGTCGTCGATGATAACTGCTTTGATCATAAGCTTTGCGGAATTTTGACTGCGGTGTTAAAAGTATTTTTTGTTGTTGTAGTATTCAATAAATCATTGCGTGCATACAGCAAGTACAAACGTCGTTGCACGGAGTTGAGTCCGAAACCGGTGCCGTGTTTTGGTTTTGAGGTTTCGGAGTCGTAAGGATTTTCAATGGTAATGTTCAAAGAATTGTTGGTGCTGCGGGCATCAATTTTTATGACCACATCGCCAATGGTGTCGTACAAACCAAACTTAATGGCGTTTTCAACAATGGGTTGAAGCAGTAAGGCGGGCAGTTTCATGTGCATACTTTTTTCATCGCATTGAATATCGCTTTGCAGGCGGTGACCGAAACGCACTTTTTCAATTTCGAGATAGAGTTTAAGGTGTTCGAGTTCTTCGCTGAGGGGCACCAATTGTTGTTCGTCTTTTTTGAGTGTGCCGCGCAGGAAGTCGGAGAGTTGGTAAATCATTTTTCGTGCTTCTTCGGGACGCGTGCCTACCAGCGCAGAGATGGAGTTCAGACTGTTGAATAAAAAGTGAGGTTGTATTTGTTGGCGCAAATTGGCGAGCTCGGCTTCGCGCAATAAATTTTGGGCATCGTTTTTTCGGTTTTTATTTTCTTCTTCTTCTTTCATTTGGCGCAGTAAATACGAGATCACTGCCATAAACGAAATCATTAAAAAGGAGTAGATGAAACGCAGTGGACCTGATTTGACGAGGTACAAAAGAAAGCTTGGCTGATCGGCAAAAATTTGAGCCAGTATCAGTTCAGTGCTGAAGGCGCAAACGTAGGCGAGTCCAATTCCCCACACGAAGCGAAACCAAGCCCTTTGTTTGTTGGGGTTGTAGTAGCGCGAAGTGATTTCGGTGGCGTAGGCACAAAGCGTAAGTACAATGTTTGAAATGGTGGCGTCAACAAAGGCTTCCTTCCAAGGCAATGCGAGGTTGTTGAGCACCCAGGCCTGTATAAATATCCAAAGGAGCCACCACGATCCGTAGGTCAATATCATTCGGCGGTATGAAAAGTAGCTTGGACTCAAAGGCTATGTTGTTGGCTAAAATTAGTAAGACTTTATTTCAATTCCGCCAAAAACAATATTTCCCTTCAGCACCAATACTTTGTCTCTGTCGGTGGTAAAGTCTTTCTGAATGTTGCGTTTGTCTTCAATGCCAGCCATTACGGTTACAATTTCTGATTTCACTTTCCAGTGTGCAGGCACCACCAATTTGAGTCCGCCAAATACTTGAGTGATGTCTATTTCGGCGCTGCCAATGATGTCGGATTGGCTGAGGTTTATTTCGGCACCGCCAAAGATGATGCGTATTTGACCGCCTTTGAAATCTTTAGAAATGATGTTTTTTTTAACACCACTAAAAATGATGTCAGTGCGCAGTGCGTCTTCGGATGACACCTCTGAATCGGCATTGCAGTGCTGAGCCTTATAGTTGTTGTAGCGTTTCCAGTGCTTGTAGTGCGGCTCGCATTTTTTGCGGGGCTTGAGCATCACCATTAAACCCAGTAAGATGATGGCTACAGGCCAAATGAATTTGCTGGCTTCAAGTGTAGGCGCAAGATCTTGAACGATTAAAAAAGACAAACCGACGAGCATCAAGGGAATCCAAAAAAAGCGTCGGAAGGCATGTTTCACCGCCAATTGCAGTGCAATGGCAATAAGCAACATTTTCCAGGTAAAAACCCAAGTAGGAATAGTGGCACCCAATACTTTGCCGAGAAACAAAAACCCGGCAGTCATCACCAGCAAGCCCCCCATGATTCTTCCTCGGCGCTGTGTGCGTTCCCATTCAATGCGGAGATCTTGTTCTTGGTTGTTGTGTTCAGTTTCCATGTCAGTTAATTTGATACAAAGCAAAAATACAGTGTCAGCATTGGCTTTGCAAGACCAATTAGGTGAGCGCACGATTGTTGGCGGTGAATGGTGGATAATTGAAATTGGAGCGAAAAAGCGAAACATTTTTTTGTCGGTCGATGTATTATTCATATCTTATGTATCCCAAAACAACTGTAATGACTAACAACTTGAACACCCTCTGTGGCTCGCTTTGGCGAAGCCTTATTTTTGCAATAGTATTAATGGCCGCGCCAAGTGCAGCCGCGCAAACTTTGCCTTATCCTGCGTTGATAGGCTATTGGCAAAATTGGAGTACATTGCCTTTGACCTCCATTGACGCGCGATACAACGTCATTGAGATCGCCTTTCCTTTGCCGGCGACGGGTACCGATTACAACTTCACCAAGTTGGATTTTGGTCCCCACAACAGTACAACTTTTAAAGCAGGCATTGCTACACTGCAGGGACAAGGGCGCAAGGTGTTGCTGAGTTTGGGCGGCGCAACGGCCCCCGTTTACCTTAACACCAAAAGCGAGCGCGCTACTTTTGTGAGCTCAGTGGGCACTATGCTCACGACCTATGGCTTTGATGGCATCGACCTCGATTTAGAAAGTTCTTCGATGAATTTCACGAAGATTAAAATGAGCAACAACACCGATTCTGGCTTAGTGAATTTGATACAAGCGGTGAAAGATATTTTGGCCAATTACCAAACTGCGCGCAGCAAACGATGCCTGCTTACCATGGCGCCCGAAGTGATGTACGTGCAAGGCGGATATGCCACTCCCTATTACAAATCAGGAGCATACTTGCCCATTATCAATGCATTTAAAAACGATATTGACATGCTGCAAGTGCAGTTGTACAATGTAGGGCAAGCGATCACCGCCTTGGACAATGTGAATTACAGCGAGTCGAATGGCGCCGATTTTATTGTAGCCATGACAGAGATGGTGCTCAAAGGCTTCACCGCCAGCCAGCTCTCTGGCGGATCGGGTGTTTTTGCAGCCATTCCTGAAGGGAAAGTAGCTATTGGTTTACCCGCTTGTGCCAACTCAGCAGGTAGCGGATTTGCCACGGCAGCCGTACAAAAGCAGGCGATTGATTATTTGAGGGGGGTGGGTCCAAAACCGGGTTCCTATACATTGAAAACAGTTGGAGGTTATCCTAATCTGGGAGGAATGATGACTTGGTCTATCAACACCGACGTGGAATGCCTTACTACAGCGGCAAATGGATTTGCATCGAGCTATGCCACCATTTTCAATGGTGTTGGTACGGGTGTTTCTGAAACAGCAAACAGCAATACGTTCAATGTCTATCCCAATCCGGCGCAGCAACAAGTGACGGTTGATTTTGGCAATAGTCCGCAAAAAGGAACGCTCTTCGTTTACAATGCGCTCGGGCAATTGCAAATGCAGCAGCCAATAGCGAATGCGCAAAGAGTAACGCTAAACATCGCTTCATTTCCCGCAGGGATCTATTTTGTGCAGCTTGGAAATGTGCTGCAAAAGATGATGAAAGTGGATTAATATTTGGCTGTGGAATGCGGCCATTTGCGGCTTGCACTTTTCGCAAATAGCGATTCCTTTTTTTTCATTCCTTTTCCTTACTTTTGCCCTCCTTCATATAGAAGTATTTCATGGCAAAAAAGTATAAAGAATATTCAGGTTTGAATTTGCCGGCTGTAGCCCGCGATATTCAGGCGTTTTGGGAAGCCAACGACATCTTTGCAAAAAGCATGTCGTCGCGCGACGAAAGCAAAAGTTTTGTGTTTTACGAGGGTCCGCCTTCAGCCAACGGTTTGCCGGGCATTCACCACGTGATGGGCCGTACCATCAAAGATATTTTTTGTCGTTACAAAACATTAAAAGGTTACAGAGTCAACCGTAAAGCGGGTTGGGACACACACGGTTTGCCCGTTGAGCTTGGTGTAGAGAAGGAGTTGGGTATTACTAAAGAAGACATCGGCAAAAAAATCAGCATTGAAGATTACAATCAAGCTTGCCGTGAGGCGGTGATGAAATATACTGACATTTGGAACAATTTAACGGTTCAAATGGGCTACTGGGTCGACATGGAAGACCCCTATATCACCTATGAAAACAAATACATTGAGTCGGTGTGGCACCTGTTGCAAAAGCTGTACAACAAAGATTTGATGTACAAGGGATACACCATTCAGCCTTATTCACCGGCGGCAGGAACGGGTTTGAGTTCACACGAGCTGAACCAGCCGGGTTGCTACAAAGATGTAAAAGACACAACGGTAGTGGCGCAGTTTAAAGCCATTAAATCGGGTGTCTTAAAAGATATTGAAGGCGACGTGCATTTTATGGCATGGACGACTACGCCATGGACGCTTCCATCGAATACCGCATTGGCAGTGGGTCCTAAGATTGAATATGTTTTGGTGAAGACTTTCAACCAATACACTTTTCAAGCTATTCAAGTGATTTTAGCGAAGCCTTTGCTTGAAAAGCAATTCGCGGGTAAATTTGAAATTGCTGAAACTTTAGAATACAAAGAAGGCGATAAAAAAATTCCTTATTTGGTGCTGAATACCTTTAAGGGATCTGATCTCGTTGGTATCAAATACGAACAACTATTGCCTTATACCTTGCCCTTTGAACACGCCGATCAAGCCTTTCGTGTAATACCTGGAGATTTCGTTACCACTGAAGATGGTACTGGTATCGTGCACATTGCGCCAACTTTTGGTGCCGATGATGCGAAGGTGGCCAAAGAAGCTGGCGTGCCGGGAATGATGGTGTTGAATGCCGAAGGAAATCCGGTTCCGCTGGTTGATCTGCAAGGAAAATTTGTAGCGCAAATGGGTGAGTTCGCAGGAAAGTATGTGAAGAACGAATACTATCCGGAAGGTCAAGAACCCGACAAATCGGTAGATGTTGAAATCGCCATCAAACTAAAAGAAGAGAACAAGGCTTTTAAAGTCGAGAAATACGAACACAGTTATCCGCACTGTTGGAGAACCGACAAGCCAGTGTTGTACTATCCGCTGGACTCCTGGTTTATCCGCGCTACAAAATTAAAAGACAGAATGGTGGAGTTGAACAACACCATCAACTGGAAACCGAAAAGCACGGGAACAGGACGCTTTGGCAATTGGTTGGAAAATGTAAACGACTGGAACTTGTCGCGTTCACGTTATTGGGGAATTCCAATTCCGGTGTGGACGTCGGAAGATGGCAGCGAACAAATTTGCATTGGTTCTGTTGAGCAACTCAAAGACGAATGTGCGAAAGCGGTGAAAGCCGGCGTGATGCAAAGCAATCCGCTCGATACTTTTGTTCCTGGAAATTTCTCAAAAGAAAATTACAACATCCTCGATTTACACAAAAACTTCGTTGATCAAATCACGCTGGTGGGTACTTCTGGTAAGCCATTGAAGCGTGAAAGCGATTTAATTGACGTGTGGTTCGACTCAGGCGCCATGCCTTATGCGCAGTGGCATTATCCTTTTGAAAACAAAGAATTGATCGACAACAACAAGGCCTTTCCAGCTGATTTTATTGCCGAAGGCGTTGACCAAACGAGGGGTTGGTTTTACACATTGCACGCGATTGCGACGATGTGCTTTGACTCTGTTGCCTTTAAAAACGTGGTGTCGAACGGATTGGTATTGGACAAAAACGGACACAAAATGTCGAAGCGTTTGGGCAATGCCATTGATCCTTTCACCACCCTTGATAAATATGGTGCCGATGCTACGCGCTGGTATATGATTGCCAATGCGCAACCTTGGGACAATCTTAAATTCGACCTTGAAGGCATCACCGAAGTGCAGCGCAAATTTTTTGGAACGCTCTACAACACTTACCAATTCTTCGCTTTGTATGCCAACATCGATGGTTTCTCTTATGTTGAGGCTGAAATTTCTTTGCAAGAAAGACCTGAAATCGACCGCTGGATCATTTCGAAATTGAACAGTTTGGTGAAATCTGTAGATGCGTCGTGGGCCGATTACGAGCCTACGAAAGCCGCACGCGCTGTGCAGGATTTTGTGAGCGAGCAACTCAGCAATTGGTACGTGCGTTTGTGCAGAAGAAGATTTTGGAAAGGCGAATATACGTCGGATAAAATTGCAGCCTACCAAACCCTATACCGCTGTTTAGAAGTGGTGTCGCAGCTTTCAGCGCCATTGGCTCCGTTTTTTATGGACCAATTGTTTAGAGATTTGAATGAAGTGACGGGTCGTCATACCGTGGAATCGGTGCATTTGAGCGATTTTCCAAAATGCAATGAAAGTGAAGTGGATGTTGACTTGGAGCAGCGCATGGACTTGGCACAATCTTTTTCGTCGATGGTTTTGAGTTTGCGCAAAAAACACAAAATAAAAGTGCGCCAACCCTTGCAAAAAATAATGATTCCTGTATTGGATGCACAATTCAAAATGCAGGTGGAAGCAGTGAAGGATTTGATTTTGTCAGAGGTGAATGTGAAAGAATTGGAATATCTCACGGAGGAATCGGGCATATTGGTGAAGAAGATAAAAGCCAACTTTAAAGTGCTTGGACCGAAATACCAAAAGAGCATGAAACAGATTGCTGCCGCAGTGGCGCAATTTAATCAGCAAGATATTGCAACTCTTGAAAAAAATGCTGCGTACAACCTCAATATAGATGGGGAAGAAATAATTCTTACTTTAGAAGACGTTGAGATTTTATCGGAAGACATTCCGGGCTGGGCTGTGGCGAATGAAGGTCGCTTAACGATTGCGCTCGACATGACACTGAGTAGTTCTTTAAAGGAGGAGGGTATCGCCCGCGAGTTGGTGAATAGGGTGCAAAACCTACGAAAAGACAAGAACTTTGACTTAACCGATAGAATCAATTTAAAAATTCAGCAGGTTGAAGGCATTGTTGAAGCGATTAAGAACAACAAAACTTATATTTGTAGCGAAGTACTCGCCAACGATATTGAGTGGGTGCTAAATATTGGTGCAGAGGGACAAGAGGTCGAGGTTGACGACGAGTTGAAAACAGTGATTTGTATTACAAAATTAAACTAAGCTTTATGGCAAAGAAAAACGACGAAGACAAAGTAAGATACTCTGATAAGGAGTTGGCCGAATTCAAACAAATCATTTTAGATAAAATAGAGGAATCGGAAGTGGACTTGAAACATTTTCAGGGACAGCTCGACCATTCTGATGAGAATGCCGACAATGAAAGTTCAAATTCTTTCAATATGATGGAAGACGGTGCTGAGTCAATGAATCGCGAAAAAATTGCTGCTTTAGCACACCGTCAGCGCAAATTCATCATGCAGTTGCAAGCTGCTTTGGTGCGTATTGAAAACAAAACTTACGGTATCTGCAGAGAAACAGGAAAATTGATTTCACCTGAGCGCTTGCGCATTGTTCCACATACGACTTTGAGCATAGAAGCTAAAAACTCACAATCGAAGTAATACTGAATGAACGATCACAAGAGTAGTGCTGATGTAAAGAAGGCGTTGGCAACAATATTTGCCGTGCTTTTTATTGATCAAGCAGTGAAGTTTTACATTAAAACACATTTCTATTACAACGAGGCAATAGATGTTTTTGGCTGGGAATGGCTGAAGCTACAATTTGTTGAAAATCCCGGTATGGCTTTTGGCTGGGAGATTCCGTTTTTAGAGGCGGAAAGCGCCAAAATTCTTTTAACTGTTTTTCGAATCGTGGCTGTTAGTTTTATTGGTTACTATTTGTGGCAAAAAATTAAGGGAGGCAAAGTGGGCGGCATGGTGTACAGTTTGTCGCTGATTTTTGCCGGTGCTGTGGGGAATATATTAGACTCTGTATTTTACGGTAAAATATTCAATGGAAGTATTCCCTATTCAGATTCGTTGGCCACTTTTATGCCGGTCGATGGTGGATATACAGGTTGGTTGCAAGGCAGCGTAGTAGATATGTTTTTTTTCGCCGGCCATTGGCCCGACTGGATGCCGTTTTTGGGAGGTGATTATATTTTTCCGCCCATTTTCAATGTTGCCGATTCGGCAATCACTGCGGGCGTTTTGTTGATATTGTTGTTTCAGCGGAAGTACTTTAAAGAGCAATTTTTGGCAAATGACGAGTTGGTCGAAACAAGTGTTGCTGCTGAAAATGTGGGCGAGGTGCAATCTTAAGCCGCTGGGCTGCTTTTAAAATTTAGTCGCAAAATCTTTCTGTACTTTTTCAAAATCTTCAGGGATGCCAATGTCGATGAAATAGGCGTCAAATTCAAAGGCATGGAAGTGGTGGGTGGCAAAGTATTTTTCCATAAAATCTTTTTCCATTGAAAATTTTTCAGGAAAACCATGTGCTAAAAACTTGTCTTTGTCGATAAGGTAAACACCAGCATTGATCAGGCCTTCGTGCACTGCTCGTTTCTCTTCAAAAGCAGTAATTCTGCTGTCTTTGGTTTGTAAAATACCATAGCGATCAAAATCGTACATTTTTTTAGCGGCTATGGAGAATTCGCTTTTGCCGGCGCGATGCTGTGCTTCAAATTGTGTTAAATCTACTTCAAAAAAGGAGTCGCCGTTGAGCACCACCACATTGCTGCTGTGGCAATGTTTCAATGCGTTTTGAATGCCGCCACCTGTGCCAAGTGGCGTGCTTTCGTGGGCGTACGCTATTTGCAAGGATTTGTACTGAGTGCCAAAGTGTTTTTCAATGACATCGTGTTTGTAGCCTGTTGAAAGTACTACCCGCTGCAGACCTTGCGCGATGCAATAATTTAACAAGTAGGCTAAGAAAGGTTTTCCGTTGATGGGTGCCATTGGTTTGGGCACATCGGTAACGACCGATTGCAATCGGGTACCAAATCCACCGGCGAGTATGACTGCTTCTGTGGGCAATTTATTTTTGCTTTGGAAAAACACGACTTTCCACAAACTCGCAAATGGCGTGGCCTATTGTGATGTGTGCTTCCTGTATGCGCGGTGTATCTGTTGACGGCACGTTGATGAGGTAGTCGCAGCACTCTTTCATTTTGCCGCCAGTTTCACCCGTCATTGCGACCACGATCATGCCTTGTTTGCGGGCTTGCTCAAAGGCACGAATGACATTTTTGGAATTGCCAGAAGTAGACAATCCAATCAACACATCGCCCTTGCGCCCTTTGGCTTGTATGAGGCGCGCATAAATTTCGTCGTAGGAGTAATCGTTGCCAACCGCAGTTAAATAGGACGTGTTGACGTGCAACGCTTCGGCAAAAAGGGGTGGACGATCATAGTAAAATCGCCCGCTGAATTCAGCCGCCAAATGTTGGGCATCGGCTGCGCTTCCGCCGTTTCCGCACAACAATACTTTTCCGTCTTGTGCAAAACAGTTGACAATTTCGTCGCTTACTTTCAATATGGTTTCAAGGATTTTGGCGTCGTTCATTAACTTCGCTTTGACCTCTATTGATTCGTTAAATATTCTTTTTAGATTTTCCATGTTTGCAATCCTCCTTCGGTGAATAAAAATTCTTTAATTGAGCCTTCGTATTTGGCCAGTGTTTTTTTAACGGTATAATGCGCGTTGTTGGGGCAGTAAAACATCATAAAGCCGCCACCACCAGCACCTGATATTTTGCCGCCGGTCGCTCCGGCACTGATCATTTCTTCGTAAATTTTATCAATCATGGGATTGGTAATGCCATCGGCCATTTGCTTTTTGAACTTCCAGCTTTGGTCGAGAATGTCGCCAATGCGGTGAATTTCGCCGCGCAGCAAGGCCTCTTTCATGTGCACCGCTTGTTGCTTCAATTGGTGGGTGGCTTCCAGCGATTTTTCTTCTTTCGAGGTGATGTTTTTAGTTTGCTGCTCGATAATGGTAGAAGAATTTCGGCTCGTAGCGGTGTGAAAGAGCACGAGGTTGGTTTCGAGTTCGTATACGAAGCGCTGTTTGACGCGCAGTGGATTGACGATCACTTTGTCGCCGCCGTAAAATTCCATGAAGTTGAATCCGCCAAAGGTAGCGGCGTATTGATCTTGCTTGCCGCCGGCCATTTTAAGGTCGATGCGTTCAATTTCAAAAGCGAGGTGGGCGATGTCGTATTCACCCAAGGGCAATTGCAGCCATTCGGCAAAGGCGCCAACGATGGCCACTACAAGGGTTGACGAGGAGCCGAGTCCCGATCCAGGGGGCGCATCAACGTGGGTATGCAATTCAAAGCTCAGGGGCTTTTTGGTGAAATCTTTAACAATACGGTTGTAAACCCCTTTTAGCAAGTCGAGTTCTCCGTTGATTTCAAGCTCAAGTTCACTGTTCAATTCAACTTTTCCATTGCCATCCTGCGCGTGCAAAATGATTTTGTTGTCGTCACGCGGTACAATGCTCGCTGAAGCGAAGGAGTTGATGGTGGCGTTGAGAATGGCGCCGCCATACAAGTCGGAGTAAGGACTAACATCTGTTCCTCCGCCTGCGAGTCCAATGCGCAAGGGCGCTCTGCTTCTAATGATCATGAATTTGTATTTGGA
>CANFBW010000072.1 GCA_947444925.1 Flavobacteriales bacterium
CACTACTGTTTTTGGAAAACACAAATTAACAGTAACGGATGCCAATGGATGCTCGGCTTCCGATAGCGTAAATTTAATTGTTGGCGCTTTACCTGTTTTTGATTTGGGAATGGATCAATCTATTTGCGCCAATGGCAGTAACGCTACTTTTGATGTTGGTGCAGTTTTTTCAAAATACGTTTGGGATTCGGGAGAAATATCAAAAACTATTTCTACTTCTGTTGCAGGAAAACACAAGGTTACTGCTACCGATGCTTTTGGATGTTCAGCCAGCGACAGCGTAAATTTAATCGTAAATCCTTTGCCTGTTTTTGATTTGGGAATGGATCAGTCCATTTGCGCCAATGGCAGTAAAGCTACTTTTGATGTTGGCTCAGTTTTTACAAAATACCTTTGGGATTCGGGAGAAAGTACAAAAACAATCAGCACGTCAATTGCAGGAAAACACAAGGTAACCGCTACCGATGCAAATACTTGTTCGTCCTCCGACAGCGTCAATTTAATTGTAAATCCTTTACCGGTTTTTGATTTGGGTTTAGATAAAAATATTTGCGATGATGGCAGTTCAGCCACATTTGACGTGGGTGCTTTATTTACTTCTTATGTTTGGAACTCAGGAGAAAACACAAAATCAATCACTACATCACTTGCCGGAAAACACAAGGTCACTGTTATAGATGCCAATTCTTGTTCGTCGTCTGACAGCATAAATTTAACTGTAAAACCTTTGCCTGTTTTTGATTTAGGAATTGATCAAGCCATTTGTGCTAACGGCACTAAAGCTACTTTTGATGTTGGTGCAGTGTTTTCAAAATACCTGTGGGATTCGGGAGAAATAACAAAAACATTGAGCACGTCCGTCCCAGGAAAACACAAGGTTACTGCTACTGATGCCTTTGGGTGTTCGTTGAGCGATAGCGTGGGTTTAACCTTGAATGCAGTGCCCGTGATAAATATCGGTCCCGATTTATCAGTTTGTGAAAATGTGCTTCCTATGCAATTTTCAATTGTGGTGGAAGACGGAAATTCGGTGTTGTGGGACAATGGCAATACCACTCCAAGTATTGCATTGGATAGATCTGGATTGTACATTGTAACAGTGAGCAATAACAATGGATGCAGTAAAACCGATTCGTTGTGGTTGCAAGTAAAATCTTTGCCTTCATTGGATTTGGGGCCCGACCTGGTGTTGTGCGAAACATCGCTTCCAATGAATTTAAGCGGCGGAGCGGGAATGGATCAATACAAATGGGGTAGTGGAGATACGACGCAAATGAAGTCGATAGATACTTCGGGAGTGTATACAGTGGAGGTAAGTAAAAAAGGTTGTGTGAAAAAATCTTCGGTAAAAGTATTGGTAGAACAAATGCCTGATTTAAGTTTGGATACAAAACGTACGATCTGTGATGGACTACCAATTTATCTATACGCTGCTACGGATGCATTGCATATATTATGGTCGACGGGCGACAGCACTAAGGTACTTGATGTTTACGCCGCAGGAGATTATGATGTCACCGTATCAAATGGTTTAGCATGCGTAATTCATGAAAAAGTAAGGGTGCGTGCTGAAAAATCGCCATTGCCACTGCTTGAGGATACTGTATTAAATTGTTTTGCTAAAAACGCTGCGTTGGAATTAAATGCTACAACAAACGCCGTGAATTATTATTGGAATGACAGTTCAAGCAGCGCTGCAAATCATGTAAATCAACCGGGTTTGTATTTTGTGGTTTTAATTTCCGATAAAGGATGTGTGAGTATGGATTCCATTTATGTAAAAGAACTTTGCGCACCATCTTTCTTTGTTCCCAATGCATTTACACCAAACAACGATACTAAGAATGATGTTTTTTATGCTATAAGCAGTGAGGAATTATCAAATTTTGAGATGCAAATCTTTAACAGGTGGGGAGAAGTGATTTTTAAAACGAATAATATTGATGAAGGGTGGGATGGTAATGTGAATGGGGGTGTCGCACAAAACGAAGTTTACGTTTGGCTGATCAATTACAAGTATCCAACCATCTCAGGAAGCAGCGCTGGTAGTATGAATGGTAAAGTGGTTTTGTTAAGGTAGCTTGTTTTTTTTTTTGATCAAAATCCTAAACCATTTGACCAAAATTCCAAATACATTTTGTAAAAGTCGCACTACCTTCATTTGATTGAAAATAAATATTATGAATAGGAAATTTTTACTTGGAGCAACTTTAGTTTTAGGCGCAATTGCAGCAAAGGCACAACCTGAATTGTCAACTGTTGCCGTGTTTGATGATTTTTCAACTAAAACGGAGTACACAGAAAACGCTGTAACAGGGAGAGGAATTTACTGGTGGGCATCTCCGGGACAAATTTTAACGCGTAATTCGGATAACAAAGGGATGGACGTGGAGATGTCGCAAGCGGCTTATCAATACAAACCTTTTGGTGTTGGATTTGGAGATGCTAATGGTGCCCTTGCTGGCGGTTCACCTTACACTATAGACTTAAGTAAAAACGGCACTTTTTCGTTCGATGTTAAAAATACAGGAACGGAAGGATTGTCTATTAGAGTGGCGTGCATGGATACCTTAAACAGAATGGTGGATTGCAGTCCGGGTGCCACCACTTGGGGCGCGGTGTGGGGGTATCAAATACAATTTATTGTGCTGGCTGGAGAAACGGTAACCATGAAAGTGGGTACGCCCAACGGAGCTGGAGCTGGAGTAATTAACAATTGTGATTTCACAAATGGTTTTTGGGGAGATTATGGAGTTACTCCACATCGTATCCGTAACGATTGCGATCTTTCCATCATTAGGGGCATCAATATTACAGTGTTGAATTCAGAAAAAAATACCAAAGACGCACATGCTTTACCTCTGTACAACGGACAGTTTACTGTCTCTAATTTCCGAGTAGGCGCTACAACATCTAAGCTTGGTGTGGATGAATTTGGAAATGGAAATAAAGTAATCAATTTATATCCTAATCCGGCGAGCCAAGGACAAGTAGTTCACGCTCCGGTTCAAGAAAATAGCAATACATTGGTTACCGTAACAAATACATTTGGACAAACAGTTTATTCTGATTTGCACAGCGCTACTTCAAATGACCTGTCTCTTGATTTAAGTCATCTGCCAGCTGGATTGTATTTTGTTGGAGTTGGAAACCAAACTCAAAAATTAGTAATAGAATAATAGCATAAAAAATATCACATGCAAACATCCAGCATGTACCGAAAATCGCTCAATCCTTTAGGCGCTATTGCCTTTTGCAAGGGTATCCATGAGTGTATTTTTTGAAATTGTCTTGCGTTTCAAATTCTAAATTGACCAAAAATTTAAAGTATTTGACCAAAAATTTGCCGTCATTTTTTAATACGACCACTAAATTGCCATCTAAAGTGACCGCATGTAGCTGCTGATAGTGAAGGTGCTTTGGGAGTATATTTAAAGGAGTGAAATTACCCAATACAGATATGTAGGGGAATGTTGAATTTGATGTAGGTATTAGGTTAAATTTTTTGTGCGTATGAAACCAGGTGAGATTTTAGTTGTGTTGTTAATTGCTTTGTTTTTTTTGATTAATAAAAATTCCCTTGCGCAATGTAAGGTGATGCCACTCAAACCTAAATGTGAAGGCAATCTTTTAGTGAACGGTACCACCGTTCTCCCTTCTACAGTTTACTACTTCAATGGTGGTGATATCAGTGCCGTAAATGTGAACGGAGGAACGATCATCATTTGTTCAGGCATTACTAATTTTTCAGGAAATTTTAATACGGGCTCCATCTACGTGCGCAAGGGAGCAGTTTTTAATACAATGATTAATGTGATTGGCACTGGTTGTTCAATATACAATTATGGGCAAGCGAATTTCAAAAGTGGTTTGTTTATTAACAGTGCCAACGATGTGATGAATGCTATTGGTGCAACAATTAATGTGACCGGAAATATTGGAGGAAATAGTTGTAGTTTAACGAATTATGGTACTGTTACAGCCACCGGTCAATTGGGTGACTGGCAAAATAGCGGGGGTGTTTGTCAGGGAAATGGAGCTTCAATAACAGTTACTGATGTGTTGTGGCACTCATTGGATAATTGGATTCAAACTCCTGTTGGTATATCTTGCCTGAGTTATGCTGGCACTGCATTGTCCAATAATAATCATACGGTAAGTGCGAATGTGGGGACTAATATTTGTCAGAAATCAAGTGCTAGCAATGAGCAAGGAAACGGAAACTGGGGGAGTGCCACTTTGAACCAAAATTGTTTGGCTTGTGCGCCGGCGCCATGTGATCCAGAGGATACTGCATTGGCTGCAAAAATCCCTAATTTCTGCACGGGCAGCACGATTATAAATTTGAATAATTTTGATTCTACTGCATTGCCAGGACAATGGTCGTTGGAAAGCACACCTGGCGGCGGAAGTACAGCAAGTATAGCAGGGGATGGTTATACATTTAATTGCAATAATAGTGTTGGAGGATTCTATAAAGTACAGTTTACATTGAATAATCCATCGCCGGGTTGCCCAACCAATTCAAGCAGAACTTTTGAGATTTATTCATTGCCTGTATTGTCCTTTAATTTGAGTGATTCTTTGCTATGTATGGGGGAACCTTCAATTAATTTAAATCCTGTAACACCCACCGGAGGTGTTTTAAGTGGTTTGGGAATAATTGGAGGGAATAAATTTTCGCCTTCGGTTGCCGGTGCTGGAGTGCATGCGATTACGTACTCGTACACCGATGCAAATAAATGTAGCAATAAGCTGGCGAAAAACATATCCGTTTACAGTCCGACATCGGTATCCATCAATTTACCAGATACTTTGATGTGTATTGATGCCTCCCCAGTGGCATTAACAGGAGGAAGTCCTTTGCTTGGCAGCTACACTGGCGTAGGAGTGATGCAAGGTTCGTTTTCACCAAGTGTGGCAGGGGCAGGAACACATGCCATCTCTTATTCGTACACCTTTGCCGATGCTTGCACTATTAATGTAATTGATAGTATTACTGTTTTTGCCTTACCTAAAGTGAGTTTGAATCTTAGCAAAAAAATATTTTGCGTGAATGAGTTGCCATGGAAAGTTTCTTCATTTAGTCCTCAAGGAGGCGTGCTCAATGGAGGAGGAATAGTTGGTATGAATTTTAGTCCTGACATGGCAGCTATTGGCAACAATGCAATTAACTACGAATATACGGATGGTAGGGGGTGTACAAATTTTGCAAGTGATCTAATCAAGGTTAGCGAATTGCCTATTGTTACTTTTACTTTGCTTGATGATATTAGGTGTAGAAACGATGCAGCGGAAGATATTTCAACCGTGAATCCGGTAGGTGGAGTTTTTACCGGTACCGGCGTTGTTGCAAAGCAATTCAATCCTTTACTTGGTGTGGTTGGAAAAAATTTAATTACTTACACCTACACCAATGCTGATGGCTGTTCAAGCAGCGTAAGCAGAGATATGACGGTGGATCCATCGCCAAAAATTTTCATCAACGATACTACCATTTGTGAAAATACGGATGTTGTTTTGGATGCTGGATCTGGATTTATAAGTTATTTGTGGAGCGGTGCAGGTAACGGTAATCAGCAAAATTTGAAATGTACCGAAGCCGGAAAATATACTGTTACCGTGAGTAATCAATACAATTGTTCATCTACGAGCTCAGCTGTTGTGACTATAAATGCATTGCCAAAACCTGATTTGGGTGATGATGTAGAAATTTGTGAAGGCGATTTCGCAACTTTAAATCCGCAAACCAATTCGAATTTGTTTTACGAATGGACTCCCGCCTCCAGCGCTTCAACTTACAAGGCGACTAAAGCCGGAAAGTACATTGTGCAAGTTGCCGATGTAATTGGTTGCTTTGGAAAAGACAGTGTACAATTGGTTGTTCATGAATTGCCATTTGCCAAAGCAAGTAACGACACAATGATGTGCGACAATGGCTTTGATAAATTAACATTGACGATAAAGTACGAAGGCACTAAAACTACTGAATGGAGCGACATGTCGCTGAATGAAGATTCAATTGTTGTTCATCATACCGGTGCTTATTGGGTGAAAGTGGTTGATTCTAATTTTTGCGTCACTCAAAAAACAATTGAAATAGCCGAGCACTGCAAGGATGTGAAAATAGATTGGCCCAATGTTGTTACTCCTAATACTGATGGTAAAAATGATTATTTTCATCCTAAGAATATTGATGACAGTAACTTGGAAGAAATGCGGGCAAACATTGATTTTAGTTTGTTTGAAGTTTACGATCGATGGGGCGCTAAATTGTATCGTATCACGAATGATGTACCAATGTGGGATGCTAGTTTTAATGGAAAACCGGTGTCGGAAGGTGTTTATTACTGGGTTTCAATTTATAAGAACAAAGCAAAGAAGGAATATAGAGAGGGCGGCTACTTAACAGTGCTATATTGATTGCTCCTGCAGTGAATTGAAGTAAATTCTCGATTGGGTTTTGTGTCAGCTGGAATGGTTTTGTGACAAGTGAAGTTTGTGATGGACTAAAATGATTGTTTGCAATTGTATTGGCTAACATGCTATGATGGCATCACATGTTTTTTTTACTTGTTATCGTCTACAATCACGTTCGCTAGCTATTTTTAAAATCGGGTTATGATTATCCGGAATTGTACCAGTAGATTTATGTAGGGCGATAGATCCTTCAAAGACCGAAACTTTGTTTCTCCTCTTAATCTTAAATCTCAGGAGGACAAATGCGAACGATTTTCCACATAGGTTTTTCGAGAATGATTGTCTTCCTGAGGTACTCCGAAGGATCTATCACCACTTCTGTTGGAGAACTGGCACAATTGCGGATGATCATATCGGTTTCAAAATCAGCGTGGCCTGATTTCTTGGAAATGCATATTTGTAGGTGTTTCGCCCTGCTTTATACATGTGATTTTTGTTCAATATATTGTATCTTCCTTAGATAAAATCAAAGTTATGGCGCTTCGTGTGTTTGTTTTTTTACTGATCAATTTTGCTGCTCTGGGTGTTGGTGGTTTTTTCACTGGAAAAGGGGTGCCTTCAGAGTGGTATTTGAATTTGAATAAGGCACCGTGGACTCCACCCGGATGGGTTTTTGGTGCAGCATGGACGAGTATCATGATTTGCTTTTCTTTTTTTATGGCACATTGGTGGAAGGTGGAAGCAAACAGAAATTATTTACTTTTTTTGTTTACCCTACAATGGCTTTTAAATGTACTGTGGAATCCTGCTTTTTTTTATTTTCATGAAAGCGCTTTAGCGCTTCTGTTGATAGTAGCACTGACTTTATTGGTGACTTATTTTCTATTTAGTTTGTGGCCTGTATTGAAATTTAAAACAGCTTTCATTTTGCCTTATTTTTTGTGGTTGCTGATTGCCACATCTCTCAATGCATATATTGTTTTAAAAAATTAGTGAAGCCAAAAGTCGCTGTTGATTTTTTATGTCCCTTATTTTTGGAGCTGTTGAAGAGTGCGTCGCCACCCATCTCAATTGAATTTATTGCGCTTGTTTAAAAAGCGCAATTTTAAATACTTGCGCTTAATTTGATGTGCTGTTGCGGAAAATGAAAAGTGCGGCGAACAAAGGGACGAAGCGTCGCGCACCATTACTGAGCGCACTATTTCTAAATTCCTTATATTGCGTTTTCTTAGTGCTAATTGTTGGGGATTTTAAGTATGAAACATTCTTTAATTTTTCTTTTTGCTGCTGTTTGTTTGACCATTTTTTCTTGTAAAAAACAAGGAGTTGATGATGTCACTGATGCTTCGGGAGTACCTATTGTGCTTTCAAGTGTGCTTTACAATTATGAAAAGGCTACGTTAGATTCTACTAAATCATACACCTTGGCAAAATTGGAAATGAAGGATGCCTACTTGTACACTTTAGGGAATTTTGTGAATCTGAAATTGGTGGTGCATGCTTACGTTTACGAAAACAAAAGCACGCACGAGAAAACGGTTTCTTTGGTGTCGGAAAATGGAAAAAGCACGTTGATCTATGTTATAGATGCTTCAGGAAATATATCATCGCAGGCTTTGAAGGTAGACAGAGATATCATTGTTTCAGATAATTTTTTGATCAACTTACTGGATGTGGATTGGGAGACTTTGGATTCTTATGTACTAAAGGGAGGTATGTCAACTACGCAATCATTTAAAACAGAAGGTACAAGTGCCGTAGGATCTTTTAAAACTTCTGCTGATGGGGATGATGATATTTTGAAAGACATAGCGAATGAGATGAAGCCTTTGGCTACAGTTGCAGACGGCAAGAAATCAATTTGGTTAATGTCAACTGGAGAGGCCTTTGGTGTTGGGGTGACAAATTTGCGTAAGTCGATGGAAGCAAATGTCAAGCAGCGACAAGATGCACAAAAATCGATTGTCGAGGCTAAAGAAAAGGAAAAAGTGGTGGTGTATACGGAAGCGCAGGATCAATCAAAAGCGATAGTCAACAAGTCGGAAGTTAATGTGAGTACGTTGTGGAATAAATTGATAAAGGTATACAACGATTATTCACTGTATTATGTGATTGGCAAAGACTCTTGCGTTAATGCTGCGGAATTGAATACTGGATGTATTGAGCCAGGTGACGTGCGTACTTTAACTTTTATGGTGAAAACAAAATTGTTTAAAAATATTGTTCCCAACAAAAGGGTTTTAATCTCTGTCCCTATATTTGAAGATGGTTCAATACCTTCGCATTTATCAAGTTATGATGGGGATGAATACAGTACAGCGATTACCGTCAAAACAAATAGTTTTGGGATTGCAACTGTAGATTGGTACCCTAGTGCGGCTTCTGAGCAAGAAGTATTTGCAACACTCAACTCCGCTGCTGCAGGAATTTCGAAGATTGTTACTATTACTGGTAAACGTGGTGCAATAGAGATACTTACTTGCCCTCACGAAATGTCGAGAATATTGAATTTAAAAGACTGGAACGTAAAAAGCATTAATGTGAAAACCCAATTTGGTGAATTGATGTACGATGGCACAGGTCAATGGAGTGAGTATTTAAGTACTTGTGCGAGCTCAGGAGTAAATCAATTGACCACACAATCATCTGTTCGTCACTTAGAATTTCAAAACGCTACCTTAAAACCTTATTTTGGGGATTGGACAGCATATCAATATAGAGTAGATTGCTCAGAATATAAAGTAAATTCTTACACATGGGCCTACAATAGAGGGGGATTAGATTCGCCAAGTCCTGTTCGTGCGGGCGTTGATCCTACCTACTCAGAAAACAATTCGTATTATGATGCAAGTTCAAAAGTATTTTACTATAACGACACTGATCCCGATTACAACTACACTGTAGTTTATTATGCGCTCACTGAAAATTATGGAAAGATAAAGATGAATGTAAATTATGGAGCGCTCTCAGAGGTTTATCTGTTTGAAATTACACGTTGAGCATACGTATTTATAGCGGTTGTAATTCCGGTTTTGTAGTTCTGTTTCATGATCGAAATTGCATGCGTTTCTCGTTTATGTTGAGTCATAGCGATTTTTCTTTTGATGAAAATTGATTTTTTGAGTTGAAAACTATTGCTAAATTCATGCTTTAGTGCAAGATGTTTTTTACCGAACAAAGTGAACCAAATGCACTTATTGTTTTATTATTTTCATTCGGCTGATGTATCCGTTTACATCGCTCAAGCTGACGAAATAAATTCCTGCAGGCAAGTCCGAAATATTGAAATGGTTCATGCCATTGTTAAAAGTGAAACTTAGTACATTTTTTCCGCTGACATCGCACAATTGCACTTGTGCCATTTTATCTCTGCCACCAATGATTTGAAAGCTTTCAAGAGTGGGGTTAGGGAAAATGGAGAATTTGTTTTGCGCGTCAGGCGTTTCAGTATTTGTTGTTATTTCGCTGGCAACCGTCCATGCGATTTCAGTTGCATCATAACTGTAATCAATGTCGTTGTCAACCGCAAAATATATTTTGTCTCCTGCCTGAAGGTTGTTTAACGCATAAGCATTGGCGTCGGTCACCCAAGCGCGGCTATTGGTTGCTGTGAGTGTTGCAATGAGTTGTTTTGACGCGTTGAATACTTTAAACAAACTGTTTCCGCCACTTGACAACACTCTTCGCGCAGCCAATCCAGAAACGACATAATTGCCAGCCGATGGAACGGTGAATGTACAAACACTAAGGTGTGCATTGCTTGGCGGGTGCAGCATTAAATCGTATTCACCTGTAGGACTCGGTGTGTTTGTTTCGCCCGCATCACTTCCTCGCGCTACGGTGCTTAATGCAGCGTAGGGATAGTTGTTAGTATACCATCTTTGTGCTGCATTGTTTGCTGCTTCAGGGTGGGGTGAGGCGCTGTAGGTAGTGAATAAACTTCCAAGATCAACGCCATCATTATTGGTGGATTCGTAAAACTCCAAGTTGACGGTGACATTATTTGCGCTAACAGTGGCTTGTGGCGTTGTGTTGCCCATTACAACAGCAGTGGAAGTCCATGTTGTTCCGCTTCCCACGGCAATGTATTTTGTTAACGTGATTCCTGTGTTTGCCGATACGGCAATGCTTGCAGCAATAATTTCGGCTTGGGCGACATTCACGCTAACATTGGTAATGTTTGCAATGTAGGTGCCCACGGTAGAATTTCCGTTTAAAGTGATGGTTACTTGAGTATCACTGTTGCGCACCACACTTCCTTTGGTAACTCCTGTTGGAAGGTTTCCAAGAGTCCAGTTGGCAGTAGTAATATTGGCTGCAAATTTATCATTGCTCAAAGTGACCACAATTGTTTTTCCGTCTTCGGCACCTTCTGTAATTGAATTTGGTTGCGACAAAGCGATGCTTGCGTTGCCTACTTTTGAAGCAAAATTCATCCAGTTTATATTGAATCCACCTGTGGCAGTAGTGATAGAAATATCTTGTATTCCAGCTGTTAATTGCACATCCATAGTAACGGTTTGCCA
>CANFBW010000073.1 GCA_947444925.1 Flavobacteriales bacterium
CATTATTGATATCGAAATACAATTCAATACCATCATCAAAATACGATTCCGGACTGTCGTTAAATTTTGAATCATCGCTTACATCTCCTAAAACATACAAATAAGTATTGTCCCAATATGCTTTAAACGTACCTGATAAATCGGCAGTATTTGTAACCGTTGGTTGAATTACTTTAGTGAAACTTTGCGTGTAAGTATTGTCGTCCCATAAAGTTTCAATTGTTCCATCAATCAATGGAGCAGTGCCAACTTTTGGAATCACAAAGATATTTTCTACCGTAACCGTGATACTTGCTCTGCAGCTTTCAACGCCTTGAAGAGTTTGAGAAACATAATAAGTTTTAGATCCTTCAACAGTTGTAGATGGAGTTGGTGCTGTAGATGCCCCTACTCCATTTGCAGTAGTGTACCACAACAAATTAGTTCCTGCTGCAGAAAGCTGAGTAGCAACTTCGTTCATTGAATAAGTATATGATGTTTTTGTTGGAACCGGAGCAGCGCCAACACAATCAGGACCTTTACCATCTAAATCATGAGTAAGAGTTTCATAAAAAATATTCCAGTCACCGTTATTTGCAGTTCTTACTCTTGTTGTAAGTAATTTTAAAGTGTTTGGTAAATCAATACCTTTTCTATTGTGGTAATGATTGTAACCCACTTCAAAAGTATCCCACAAATCAGTTGTAGCAACATTATCGCTGCAAGTTCCCTGCATTGAACCGCTTGACAATTGAAGTGCTAAAAGTTCAATTGCTGCAACGTAACGTGCTTGGTGTGTTGCATACAAATCGGTTCCTTGGTTCCATGCCACTTCAGCAGCGTGCAACGCAGCAGCCAAAGCGAATTGCGTATGGTGACCATTGTCATTACCTGCAGGAGTATGGTTACCACCTGTTCTGCAAGACTCCTGCATCAATCCGTCGGTCCATTTTGTTGGAGAAAACCAATCACCAACATTGGATGGAGTACCAGTTGCCTGCGTATAAAAGAAAAGAGGAGTTCTAGTATTCAATTTTGCAATTGCAGCATTGAACAAAGTAATGTCATCACAAAAAACAGCAATTCCAAATAAGGCTTCGGCCATTGTTAAATCAATGTTACCATTGTTCCAAACGGGTTGTTTGTTTAATGCAGGAACGAATTTAGTTTTAAACATTGTTGCCACTAAAGCTTGTTGCGGCGCACCAAAACCAGTATATCCTCTTAACAATTCAGCTGCGGGAGCAAACAAAGAACCAATCCATGAGCAATCCAATTGACTTTGACCTTGGGTGGTACTGTAACCATTAAAAGTAGTGGCCCATATATTTAATATTTTTGCAGCTTTGGCACCATAGGCTGCATTTCCCGAGTAATACCAAGCCAAAGCACTGGCGTAGCACTGACGGGCATCCTCCTTCATGGCGTTTTCTGTTCCTCCACCATTATCCTGTGGAGCGGAAGCATTGTTCCAGGCAGGAGTAACAAGATTGGTCACCATGTCGGTATATTTTCCATACCACGGTTGAGCCTGTGCTTGAATTTTTGTTTGAATGTATGCTAAATCCGAAGCGTTGCTTAATCCGCCCGGGTGCACAAAAGTTTGCGCATTCACAGTCAGGCATCCTATCAAGAGAAAAATCGTGGGTATTATTTTTTTCATCATCTCAGATTATTGGGTTGTATGAAAGATATAACTCTTAATCAAGATTTACATTTTGGATTTTGTTCAAATGCTTTAAGATTTTGTTCATCTTAAAAAAACATGCGTATTTACGCAACATACAAGGGATCAACAAATATGTATTTGTAGAGGCCTTATTTTTGGTTACAGGGACCGCCCTTTACAGGGACGTTACAAGGGGGACGGACGTGAACCCACCTTATCCTTTTTACGACACAAAATATTTATGATTATCCGCAATTGTACCAGACTTGTGACAGAAGTGGCGATAGATCCTTCGGAGTACCTCAGGAAGACAATCATTCTCGAAAAACCTATGTAGAAAATCGTTCGCATTTGTCCTCCTGAGATTTGAGATTAAGAGGAGAAACAAAGTTTCGGTCTTTGAAGGATCTATCGCCCTAAACATAAATCTACTGGTACGATTCCGGATAATCATTAAATATTTTCAAGTATTGGCAAAAATAAATGACCTTACCAAAAGACAGATTTCACAACTTCCAAAGGCACAATTGGCAATGACAGCTATCGATAGACAGTAAATTATTTTGGGTTCACCGGAGACGCTAATTCGATCATATTGAGTTAAACATAGAATGCATAAAATGTTATATTTAACTTATGAATAAAGACTTGTTTTTGGAAATAGAATCCGCAGAACTCGCTCATTTGTATGATTTCATCCCTGATGTTCAATTTTGGATAAAAGACAAATCCGGTGTTTTTCAATGGGTTAACAGATCTTTTTTGAATTATTATGCCATCTCCCAAATGTCTGAAGTGGTAGGGAAAACCGATTTCGACCTCTCCCCTTACTATATTGCATTTCAGTTCGAGCAGGATGATAAGCTTATACTAAAAGGCAAAGTTATCATAAACCGTATTGAGCTATTAAGTGGAGCTGACAAGACGGTTAGCTTTTATATGACAAATAAACGACTCATTAAGAATAAAACTGGAAGTATTGTTGGAACAATAGGTATTAGCAGAAAGTTGAGTAATCAGCAAAATCCTGAAATCCCCATTACCAAGCTTAGTGAAATAGTAAAATATATTCACGATAATATTCATCAGCCCATTAGCATTGTTACTATGGCCGGTAAAATGCATTGCTCAATCAGCTCTTTGGAGCGTATGTTCAAACGCTTGCTTCAGGCCACACCTATGGAAGTAATCAGAAAAATTAAGATGCAATACGCTAGTAATGCGCTCATAAATTCGGATAGTACGGTATCTGAAATTGCATTTTCACTGGGTTATGCCGACCAAAGTCATTTCATCAGAGAGTTTAAAAAACTCATGAAGCAAACTCCTTTTCAATACCGCAAGCACTATTACAACATGATCAGCTTCAAAAAATAGCGCGCTTAAAATGTTCTATTATTGGCAGAAATCATTCTATTATTAAATACGTTGATGGTATACCTTTAACTCAAGATATTCGATCATACAATTTTAATGGAAATTCAAAAAAATAAAATATTTATAGCAAGCGCTCTAGCTTTAGTAGCAACAGCGATGACTTTTGCCATTCGAGCCGATTTGCTGGGAAACACCTTTGGCGAAGTATTTAAACTTAGCAACGCAGAAATTGGCTGGTGCATTGGCACCGCATTCTGGGGATTTACATTGGCCATGATTATTGGAGGCTTACTGGTAGATATTCTTGGAATGAAAAAGATCTTGATCTTCGCATTTATTGGACATCTTACAGGTATTATTATGACCATCTATTCTTCAGGATTTTGGTCATTATTTATTTCTACAATATTTGTTGGAATGGCAAACGGTTGTGTCGAAGCCGCTTGTAATCCATTAATTGCAACATTGTATCCCCACAATAAAGTCAAAATGCTAAATCGCTTTCATGTATGGTTTCCGGGTGGAATCGTTATTGGGGGATTAGTCGCCTACGTGCTAAGCGTATTTGAGGCAAGTTGGCAATTAAAAATGGCCGTAATTCTTCTTCCTGTTATAAGTTATGGTTACTTGTTTTTGAAATTAAAACTTCCTGAAACCGAAAGAGTTTCTTCGGGCATTACGATGAAAGAAATGATGAAAGCGTGTGTTGCCCCCTTGTTTTTGTTTATGGTGTTTTGCATGTTTTTAACTGCAAGCACTGAGCTGGGCACTAACCAATGGATAACTGTATTGCTAAGTAATGTAGGTGTTCCTGCAATTTTACTATTGGTATTTATCAACGGAATTATGGCAATGGGGCGTTTATTTGCCGGTCCGGTTGTGCATCGGTTGAATCCTGCCGGAATGCTTTTATTTTCGGCTATTACTGCGACAATTGGATTAATATTTTTGAGTTATTCTTCGGGATGGACCGCTTTTGCTGCTACTGCAATTTTTGCAATTGGAGTCACCTATTTCTGGCCCACCATGCTGGGTTTTGTTGCAGAATATTTTCCAAAAACTGGGGCGTTGGGATTGTCAATTATGGGGGGCGCAGGAATGCTCTCGGTATCTTTTATTTTACCTTTAATGGGTAATTTTTACGACCAGCAAATTATTTCAGCCATTCCCAATACGCTTAATTCAGATGCCATATTAACTGCAGTTGAAGGAACAAAAGAATATCTTGTGCTCACGCAAACTCGATTGGAAGCTGGTGCTGAAACCTTAAGACATGTAGCATTATTACCAGCATTCTTAATTGGCGCATTTATATTTCTAAGAATTCGAGTAAAAAAAATAAAGACTGGCACCAATGAATAGAAGACTTAAAATGGGTATGGTGGGCGGAAGTCTAACCTCGTTTATTGGCGCTGTACATCGCATGGCCAGCGCTCTGGATAACAAAATAGAACTTGCTTGCGGGGCTTTTACAGCCGACATAGAACAGGCGGCCTTGGCGGGTGAAGCATATCACATAGACAGCAAAAGGGTATATGGTTCGTACCAAGAGTTGTTTGAAAAAGAAAAACAGTTGCCTGATGGAGAGCGAATGGATTTTGTGTGTATCGTAACACCTAATTTTCTTCATTATCCTATTGCAAAAATGGCTTTAGAAAATGGCTTTCATGTTGTGTGCGAAAAACCCATGACCATCACCAGTAAAGAAGCAAAAAACCTTGTTGAATTAGTTGAAGAAAGCGGTTTGCTTTTTACATTAACACATCCATATACGGCCTACCCTTTGGTGAAACAAGCTAAGTTTATTGTTGCCCAAGGTGCTTTAGGTAAAATTAGAAAAGTAGTGGTGGAATATCCGCAAGGCTGGCTTACAACGGCGCTCGAAAAAACGGGACATCAACAGGCTTCGTGGCGCACCGATCCTAAGAAATCTGGAAAGAGCGGATCTGTTGGCGATATTGGTGTGCATGCGCAGCAGCTTGCCGAATATATAACAGGGCAGCATATCAGCGAAGTATGCGCCGATCTTACCACTTTTGTAGAAGATCGATTACTTGAAGATGATGCCAATGTTTTGATTCGATTTGATGGAGGCGCCAAAGGAATTCTTTATGCCAGTCAGGTTAGCGTTGGCGAAGAGAATAACCTCTCCATCAGGGTTTATGGTGAAAAAGGCAGCCTCGCTTGGAAACAGCAGGAACCCAATTCTTTGGTCTTAAATTTAATAGATAAACCAATGCAGATACTTCGCGCCGGAGACAAGGCAAACTTATGCGAAGAAGCAATTAAAAATACCAGACTTCCGATGGGACATCCCGAAGGATTAATTGAAGCCTTTGCAAATATTTATAGCAATTTTGCAGATGCCGTAAATGCATACAATCAAAAATCAGGGACAGACCATTCTAATTTCGATTTTGCAACCGTGCACGATGGATTACGTGGAATGCGCTTTATAGATGCAGTAATAGAATCTGCTGAAACTAATGTTAAATGGATCAAAATCATTAAGTAAATATGTCAAAACCTATTACATTATTTACCGGTCAGTGGGCAGATTTGCCATTAGAAAAAGTTTGTGAAATAGCCAGAAACATCGGCTATGACGGACTTGAATTGGCATGCTCCGGCGATCATATAGAAGTGCTTAAAGCAGATAAATTCTATTGTGAAAGCAAAGTGGAATTATTAGAAAAATACAAACTACAAGTTTTCGCCATATCCAATCATTTGGTGGGACAGGCATTATGTGACCAAGTGGATCAAAGACATAAAGCGATCCTTCCAAAACATGTTTGGGGAAATGGAAAACCAGAAGAAGTTCAAAAAAGAGCAGCAGAGGAAATGATTAAAACCGGGCATGCTGCTAAAAATATGGGCGTAAAAATAGTCAACGGATTTACCGGGAGCTCTATATGGAAGTACCTGTATTCTTTCCCGCCTACACCAAATGAAATGATTGAAGAAGGGTTTGCCGATTTTGCCAATAGATGGTTGCCAATTTTAGATGAGTACGAAAAGATAGGGGTTAAATTTGCCTTAGAAGTACATCCAACAGAAATTGCTTTCGATACCATCACAGCAAAAAGAGCTTTAGATGCTGTAAACAATCATCCCGCATTTGGGTTCAATTACGACCCTAGTCATTTGGCTTATCAAGGCGTTGATTATATTGAATTTATTGACGAGTTCTCCACTAAAATATTTCACGCCCACATAAAAGATGTGCATTTGTCAGACAAACAAACTAAAGCCGGAATTTTTGGAGGATACCTCAATTTTGGAGATTATCGTCGCAACTGGAATTTCTGTTCTCCTGGAAGGGGAAAAGTAAATTTCGAAGAAATCATTCGGGCATTTAACCGAATTGGATATCAAGGGCCGCTATCGGTAGAATGGGAAGATGCAGGAATGGATAGACTTCATGGCGCAAAAGAAGCTTATGAATTTATTAGAGGTAAAGATTTTCCTTCATCTGCAATTGCTTTTGACGATGCTTTTAAAAAATAATTAACAGCCTTCCGCGCCTTAATTATTGAAAACTCAAACAACTTGATTAGATATAAAACGAATTAATATAAATTTTAAAGACAAATAGTATGAAGCATTTAATTTTAATTAGCATAGGAGCCTTCTTGTTTTATTCATCTGCGGCACAGCCAACTTCAAAAATGAAAATATCACTGGCAGAGTGGTCGTTACACAAAGCCTTGCAAAGCAATAAAATGACCAATCTGGATTTTCCCAAGGTAGCAAAAACACAATATAATATAGATGCTATAGAATATGTAAGTAGATTTTTCGATAACAAGGCCGAGGACACTACTTACCTTTCTCAGCTAAACGTACAATGCGCTAAATACGGCGTTAAAAGCGTGTTGATAATGGTAGATGATGAAGGAAATTTGGGCGACACAAACGCTATTGCAAGACAACAGGCGGTGGAGAACCATTACAAATGGGTTTTTGCAGCCAAGTTCTTAGGTTGCCATTCCATAAGAGTTAATGCCGGCGGAAATGGAGATAGTGCAATGGTTAAAATCGCCGCTATCGACGGTTTATCAAAACTTGCTAAGTATGCTGCCGCATTTAATATTAATGTTATTGTAGAAAACCATTGGGGATATTCTTCTCAAGGCAATTGGCTAAGCGATGTTATGAAAAAAGCCAACCAACACAATTTAGGCACCTTACCTGATTTTGGGAATTTTGATACCTATGATAGATACCAAGGAGTTGCTGACATGTTGCCTTTTGCAAAAGACGTAAGTGCCAAAAGCTATAATTTTGACGACAAAGGTTATGAAACCAAGATTGATTATTCGCGGATGATAAATCTACTTATCGACCACAACTATTCTGGTTATGTAGGTATTGAATACGAAGGCGAAATACTTTCAGAAAAAGATGGCATTAAAGCCACCATTGCTTTGTTAAACAAACTTGGAATAAAATAACCTCAAACACATCGAGAAGTACACATTGTAAATCATTAGTAAAAAGTGTAGTGAAAAAAAGGTGTTTTCTAAAAATCAACAGCCAAAAGCCCACATAATCAAAGCAGAGCTTCGCTAATGGAGATCATAGAAGACAGGCATGGAAAGGGCTCTGTCATTATCACCTCTCAAGTTCCAGTAAATAAATGGCACGACATCATTGGTGAAAAAAAAGTAGTAGATGCAATTCTTGACAGAATTATCCTTGGCGCACATCGCTTAGAATTAAAAGAAGAATCGCTCCGAAAAACCAAATCAGCTTCGAATTAATCTATAACTTAAATCAAAAAAAAATACATTTGTTTAACCTGTATAAAAGGACATGAACTTTGAAATATTCGCCAGTAAATTCGGTGGTCAATTTGACCTCGGCACGAGGTGGTCAATTTAATCGGCATTTGCACTTTACTGAAATTTAGCGTGTTAACTATTTGAAGCGCTATGAGTTTTAGAAAAAAAAAGAGTGGTTTTAAGTAATTGCAACAGCAACTCAGCGAGTGGTAAAAAACACATCAATTGTATCTAAACAACACTTGCCAATTGATCTCCCATATGAAGGTAAGTTTCAATATTATTCTTTGTATTTAGCAACAAATCGGCATCAATTTTAAAATGCTTCGAATCAAAAATCAAAACAACAGTTGATCCACCAAAAGCAAAATACCCCATTTCTTGACCCTTTTCAACCAAGGTGTTGGCTTCAAAGGTTGTATTAAGACTGCCCACCATCGTAGCACCTACTGGGATCACAAGTATTTCGCCATGACCATCGGTAGTTAAGGTGCAAATCTCTTTTTTGTTATTACAAAAAACCTTTGTGAAGTTATTCTGCAAAGCTATTGGTGACACAGAATAATAGGAACCTTTTATTTTTTTTGATTCAGAGGCGATTCCATTAAATGGAAAATGATATCTGTGATAATCGTTAGGCGCTAAGCGCACAATGATCATTGAAGAATTTTCATGTTTCTTCAGCAGCGCATCATCATTCAAAAATGCTTTGAGCGTAAATTCTTTCCCTTTAACGTAAAAGCTATTTACTTCTGAAACTTTTTCAAATGCCAATACTCTACCATCTCCAGCCGACACCAATCCCTCTCCAATTTTACGAGCGCCTGCTTTTAACTCACGATAAAAGAAATCATTGAAAGACTGAAACTCGTTCACACTTTTTTTAGATTCCGACATATCGATATTTAAGGAGTCTACAAAAGCTGGAATTCGCTCAACAGATTTCTTGGTACTCATCATCTTACCATATCTTTTTGTGATGGCCTTTTGCTTTGCAATAGGCAAAACGGCAAGTTTACCAAAGGTACTTCCGTACAAAAACTTTAACAATCCTTCAGCAGGAGGACGCTCTACTTCTATCTTTCCAGTGGCCCTAGCAATGTATTTTATGTCCATAAACTCTAATATTTAGCTGCGCAAGAATACTTTACTTAGGCAGCGCTACCAAAAATACGAAATACTCACAAATAGCTTTACATTGCTTACAGAAAACTTGAGGCGCAAATTACCTTTCGAGACAGGTTATAGTGTAATACACTTCGGAAATCAACTTTTTGGAAGACTGAAAATCGCTTGAATAAATAATTACAGGTACAATTGCTGATAATCATTACTTTTAAACTTCGAAAAAATATTCTTGTTTTTTATACACAAAAAAAGAAAAATTATGAATGTTGGAAATAAAAAAAAAGACCAAGCAGAACTTTTAATGAAGGCAAAGGCTGCACTCCAATATGGAAACCTCTACCTGGGAAACAAATATATTATAGAAGGGAATTTAAAATCGAATAATGAACTACGGAAAAAGCCATTTAGGTGGGAGGTGTATAACGTCAGCAAAAAGTGAACTATTAAGGGTTTAGATTTAAGAGAGATATTTCTTAATTTAATAACCTTTAAAAATTGTTCAAATGACAAAGAAAAAGAGTGCGAGTTCGTTAATCAGCGAACTAAAGAGAAAAACTAGAAAAGCCTACAGTTCAGAAGACAAAATCAGAATTGTTATCGAAGGTATGCGTGGCGAAGTGTCCGTTGCAGAGCTGTGTCGTATAGAAGGCATAGCCCAACCCAATTACTACAAGTGGAGCAAAGACTTCATGGAAGCCGGCAAGAAGCGCCTAAATGGCGATACAATGCGTGAGGCGAATACCTCTGAGGTTACTTCGTTAAAGCATGAAAACCATGACTTAAAGGAGTTTGTAGCCGAACTGTCTTTGGAGAACAGAAGGTTGAAAAAAAACTTAAGTGGAGACAACTAAAACGGAAAAAGTATATGCATCACACACAATCAGAAAAGATGGAGATTATACGTTTAGTTGAACAATCAGACACAGGAGTGATAAGGACCTTAAAGGACCTTAAAGGATTTAAAAGTCCACAAGACGACCTTTTACAAGTGGTACAACGCCTATCTTGAAAACGGGCATGACGGATTGGCTAGAAAGCAAAACAAGCGCTGCGGCGGCTGGAATAAAATAAACGAAGCGGATAGAGATACTGTAGTTGAAATGGCCATAGAAAAGCCCGAACTCTCTTCCAGAGAGCTCGCTTGGGACATTACTGATAAGCATAATTATTACATCAGCGAATCCAGTGTTTACCGAATTTTGAAGGAAAACGGATTGATTACAACGCCAAGTTTTAGGGTTATGAGTGCTTCCGATAGCTTTACAGACAAGACAACTGCTGTAAACCAAATGTGGCAAACAGACTTTACCTACTTTAAAATCTACGGCTGGGGATGGTATTATCTTTCCACAATTTTAGATGACTACAGCAGGTATATTGTCACTTGGAAGCTTTGTGCTAATATGAAAGCAGAAGACGTCACAAACACCTTAGACGAGGCTTTAGCCAAAGCAAACCTTAAACACAGCAATCCTCCTAAATTACTGAGTGACAATGGGTCTTGCTACATCTCGCATGAGTTGGCAGCGTACATAAAGGACAAAAACATGAAACACGTTCGCGGCAGACCGTTACATCCACAAACACAAGGTAAAATAGAGCGTTATCACAGGTCAATGAAAAATGTGGTCAAACTGGATAATTACTTCTCTCCTGGGCAATTAGAGCAAAAATTGGAAGAGTTTGTGCATTACTACAACAACGAACGATACCACGAATCAATTAACAATCTCGTGCCAGCTGACGTGTATTTTGGACAGGCTGACCGAAAATTAAAACGAAGAATAATGATTAAAAACAGAACACTAAAAGCAAGAAAAAAACAATATCAAAAATTAACTCTAAATTAGCCCACAGTCTCTCTTAAATTTTACCCCAAAAAGTTCACTTTTGGCTGAAGACATACA
>CANFBW010000074.1 GCA_947444925.1 Flavobacteriales bacterium
AGGTTTTGCTGAGGTGGTGGAAGAGATGGCGTAGTTGGGTTGCCAGTTGTAAGACAGTTGTCCCGAAAGGTCAATGCACAAACTGTCGCCAGCGCAGATGCTACTGTCGATATTGGCCTTGTGTTGAAATTGGAATCCTCCAACCTTTTGTTCATTGGTACTGCCACCTGTTGATGCAGTGAAGCCATAATACACAAGGGGGTTTTGACCAAAGATGGTGCTAACGATGTCATTGCTGTAGTGTAAACGCAAAACACAATCGAAATAAATGTCTATACTTTGTGTGTTTGCATTCCATTTGACTAGGCCTTTTTGCCATTTGCTATCTTCTATGTCTAAAGTCGTGCTGCTGGCTTGCACTGGCCCTGCAAGTAAATTACTAGAGGTATGGTCGGCTACTCCGTTTTTTTCTATGGCAATATGGTCGTAGGAGGGATCGGCGTAATCGCTGTTTTGGTAGGTATCGAACTCTATAATAAGTGATGGCTTAATACCAGTGGCGCCAATTCCACCGCCTGCACCACCAGCGTTGGTGCCTTGCTGTTGTAAGGTAAAGGTGATGCCGTCAGCTCCATCATCGTGACTGCCTAAATACAACTCAAAAGAAACTTCGAAGGATTGGTGTAAATCAATTTTATTGGTGTTCCAAACGCTGCCGTTTTGCCATCCTAAGTCATTGGTGAGGGTGTAGGTGCCCACTGGACTTTCATTCGCCATGCCAACGAGTGAATATTGCGCGGTGGCGACAATTGGCATCATAGTAAGTATAAGTAGTGAGAAAAACTTCAAGAATCGCAGCTGAGAGGTGTTCTTTTTTGTTATCCACATACTTTTGGTTTTACGGTACCTTTCAAAAAGAAGCAAATGCAAATATTTAGTTGTGTCATAAAGACATAACTAATGTAATGAAATATTTTATGACTCAAAATTTATTTTATTGGTGTGGGGACTTTAAAGGAATTGCTTATTTGACAAAGTGTTTGTCGCATTTGTGTTCTAAAAATTGAGCTGAAGTACTTCCTTGTTTTTCAGAACAGGGTTCTTATTTATAGAACTCTTCCATCATTTTTTCCATTTCTTCTCTACTCAGGTCGGCATATAGTTTTCCACTTATGGCCAAAGAAACTTTTCCGCTTTCTTCAGATACAGCAAGGGCCAAGCAATCGGAAGACTCGGTGATGCCAATTGCCGCTCTGTGGCGCATGCCGAAATGAGCTGGAAGGTCTTCTTGTTCGGTAACAGGAAGCACGCAACGTGCAGCTTTGATGGTGTTGCCTTCAATGATCACTGCGCCGTCGTGCAAGGGTGAATTTTTAAAGAAAATATTTTCGAGCAGTCGGGCGCTGAGTGCCGCGTCGATTTTGTCGCCAGTGCTTTCGTAAAAACTGAGGTCGCTTTGATTGGCCAAAATAATGAGGGCACCTGTTTTACTTTGTGCCAAATGATACGCGGCTTGTAGGAGCGGACGTACTTCTTTCTTTTCACCATCGGGATTTTTCATCAGACGGTGAAAAAGTAATGTTCTGCCTGAAAAACTTTTGGTGCCGAGGTAGATCAAAAACTTGCGTATTTCTTGTTGAAAAACAACAACCAGCACGATAACACCTACATTGATAAACTGACCGATGATTTTGGTGAGCTGTTTCATCTTCATTGCGTCAACCAATTCATACACAACATAGATGGCAATCACCCCCACAAAAATATTGATGGCTACGGTGCCCTTTACTATTTTGTACAATTGGTAAAACAGGATGGCCACCAACAAAATGTCGATTACATCGATGAAACGCAATTGCAAGAAAAGAAGCGCAGCCAACATTCAGGGGTTATTAATGCATTTCAAGTTTACACTTTAAACTTCAAAAGAGCAAAGGGCGAGGGTGCTGTACAAAAAAAAATCCCGACCAAGGGCCAGGATTTTTTTTGCAGCGCAAGGGCTGTTTTATTTTGAACCCAAATCGTCGAAGCTGATTTCTGAGTAGGCAGTGCCTTCAGAAAGAACTCCTTCCAATTCTTCTTTGTAGTCATTTTCTGGTGCTTCATAAACACCTTTTTCAGCTTCAATAAAGTCAATTGCTTCTCTCAATCCGCCAGCGAATTTTTCAAAATCTTCTTTGTACAAGAACAATTTGTGTTTTTCAAAAAAGAATTTCCCGTCTTCACCAAATTTCTTTTTACTCTCTGTAACAGTGAGGTAGTAGTCGTTACCTTTTGTTGCTTTCACATCAAAAAAGTAAGTTCTTTTCCCAGCTCTTACTGACTTTGAGAAAATTTCCTCTCTGTCGTCCGCTCTTTCACTTGATTTGTTTTCCATTGCACACTCGTTTTTAAATTAAACTTCGTTTCCCAACCAAATTAATAATAATAGGAGTAAAAATAAAAACAATTTTTGAACAATGACAAATTCAGCTATTGGATTTCCTCTTTTAACTGTTTTTGGTAAAGTTCAAAATAGAGTCCTTTGCTTTGAATCAGCTCGTCGTGGTTGCCTTGCTCAACAACTTGGCCATGGTCGAGCACAATGATTTGTTGACAGTTTTTAACGGATGAAACGCGGTGGCTAATGATCAGTGCTGTTTTGCCTTGCGTTTCACTTTTTAAACTATTCAAAATAGCTTCTTCCGTTTCCGTATCCACAGCGCTCAAACAATCGTCGAGCACTAAAATTTTAGGTTTTTTGAGCAAGGCGCGAGCGATGGATAATCTTTGTTTTTGTCCGCCACTCAAGGTAATTCCGCGTTCTCCAACAATAGTTTGGTATTGGTTTGGAAAGCCGCAAATATTGTCGTGAATTGCTGCTTTTTTTGCGGCATCCATCACGAGTTCTTTTTCAGCAGCGCTCAGCGTTCCTCCTGAAAAAGAGCCAAAGGCAATGTTACCTTCAATACTGTCGCTAAATAAAAATACTTCTTGCGGCACCATGCCGGTTTGTTTGCGAAGCTCATTGAGGTTGATGTTTTTAATGTTTACACCGTCTATAAAAATATCTCCAGAATCGGTATCATACATGCGGTTGAGTAGCATGGCGATGGTTGATTTTCCTGATCCGGTTTTCCCCATAATGGCCATTGTCGAGTGCAGCGGAATCACAAAAGACACGTCAACCAAGGCTTTTATGCCTGATTCTGGATACGTAAAGCTCACCTTTCGGAATTCAACTTCGCCTTTCACAGGGAAAGGATCAGTGTTTGGATTGACGATTTTTGATTTTGTTTGCAAAAACTCGTTGATGCGTTTTTGCGAAGCAATGGCTTTTTGAGTCAGTGAAGTTACCCAGCCCAATGATGCTACAGGCCACGTCAATAGGTTGATGTAGATGACAAATTCAGCAATGTTGCCGTAGCTGATGGTGCCGTTGATGACTTCCATTCCACCAACAAATACAGTGATTACGGTGCTAAGCACGGGCAAAAGAAAGATCAAAGGACTGAACATTGAATCGGCCAGCGCCAGCTTCAGCGCCTTGTCTTTGTATGTGTTGGCTTCTGCATTGAACTGTTCAACGGTTTGTTTTTCTTTGGTGTATGCTTTCACCACGCGCACTCCCGCAAAGGTTTCTTGGGTTTTATTGTATACCGTTGACAATTGACTTTGCACATCGCCACTCAGTCGCGTCATGCGGCGGCTCACAAAATAAATGAGCACCGATAGCAAGGGCAATGGAAACAGTACATACAATGACAACTCGGCGTTGATGTTCACCATCGTAAAAATCACGAGCACAAACAATATAATAAGGTTGATGGTATACATGATTGCTGGTCCTAGGTACATGCGCACGTTCGTAACGTCTTCACTGATGCGGTTCATGATGTCACCCGTGTTGTTGTTTTTGTAAAAAGAAATGTCAAGTTTTTGGTATTGCTGGTAGATCTCATTTTTTATATCGTATTCAATATAACGAGATACCATGATGATGGTTTGTCGCATAAAAAATACAAAGACACCGCGTGCAATGGCGAAAATAAAGAGGCCAACTCCAAACCACAAAGCAGCAGTGATGAATAAATCTTTGATAGCAGCATCAAATTTGGTGTTTTTGAAGTTGTTGAGCAGATCCACTGACTCCATCACCACATCGATAACATTTCTAAAAATTTGCGCGGGATAAATGCTAAGCCAATTGGAAAGTGCTATAAACACTACTCCCCAGAACATCTTGAATTTGTACTTCAAGATAAATTGATTGAGATAAAACAGTGATTTCATGGATGCTGCGAAGGTATTGAAATTCATTGTGTTTTTTGACATTTAAAAACAAAGGATTAAGTTTGCTACTACAACGCGTTCAAGGGGGGAGGGTTTGAATGCGATCATTTACAATATTTATTCGCTATGAAGTCCCTCCATAAAATACTCCTTATTGCATTGCTTTGCGCAGCATCAACTTCCTTTTCACAACACCATTACCAAGCTGCAAAAGCCATTGTTGCACCTCAAATTGATGGACTTGGTAACGATGCGTGCTGGAGTGGCAGCAATTGGCATGCGGTTGATCAGCTTTGGTTGGGTGTGCAGCCGAGTGCCGATGACTTTAGTGAACGCTTTAAGGTTTGTTGGGATGCCAATAAGCTTTACGTTTTAGCCGAAGTGACCGACGATAGTTTGGGCGACAATTATGCCAATCCTTTGGTGAACTACTGGGAAGACGATACCTGGGAAGTGTTCATTGATGAAGACCATTCAGGGGGGATTCACGACAAAAGCTACAATGCCTTTGGCTATCACATTTCCGCAGCATTAAATGCGGTGGATGTTGATATTGATGGTTTGCCACATTTGTACAACAGTAATTTAAGTGTGCAAAGAACTGCCAATGCCAAGGTCTATACTTGGGAAGCAGCTTTTGATGTGTATACCGATGCCTTTGTGTACGGAGCGCTTGACAATCCTAAAGCTGCTTTGATCGCTGGAAAAATAATGGGCTTTGCGATGGCGTATTGCGACAACGACGGCGGCACACACCGTCAAAGTTTCATGGGCTCTGAAGTCATTGATGCCGTAGATAAAAATATAGCCTATAAAAACGCCAGTGTTTTTGCTTCCTTAGAACTAGTGGAGGTGGTTGCCAGTTCCATAATAGATTTGCCTAAAAACAGCAATGATTTTACCTTTTTTCCCAATCCGGCGGCTCATGAGGTTACAGTCCGTTTTCAGGCAAGCTGCGCGACAACAGCTTCTTTAGAAGTGCTCGATAGTTCAGCCTCGTTGCTAACACAACAATCCATTAATGTACAAAAAGGAAAAAATAGCTACACCCTTTCAACGCAAAACTTAGCGCCCGGAATTTATTTATTGCGCTATTATTCAGGCAGCCACAGTGAATGTGTGAAGTTAGTTGTTGAATAGAAATTTGTTTTTATATATTTGTCGCCAATAAAATAGCGATTGTGCTTGTTTTAATATATAAAAACGATCTTTAATATGTTGAGCAGAAGACATCTCAGAATAAAGGTAATGCAAGCGTTGTATGCATACCTGCAACTGGAAAACGAAAGCGTATCTGCTTTTGAAAAAGAATTGCTCAAAAGCATATATAAAACAGAGGAGTTGTTTGCCTACTTTCTGTCTTCACTTGTGGAAATTCGCCACTTTGCCGAAAAAACATTGGAAGAAGGAAAAGCGAAACGACTGCCGACTAAGGAAGACTTAGATCCAAATTTAAAATTCATTCAAAACAAAGTATTGGTGTACATTTCACAAAATGAATCCATCAAAAAATCTTTGGCTACTTTTAATATTGAGTGGTCGGAGTATGCTGATTTGATGAAGAAAATTTACACGAAATTCAAAACTTCTGACGTATTTGAGCAGTACATGAGTGCGCCAACGAGCACTTACGAAGAAGACCGTGAATTGGTGATTAAGTTTTACAAAAATTACATTGCCGACGAAGAAATAGTATTGCACCGTTTTGAGGAGTTGAACATTCACTGGTCTGACGATTGGTACTTTATCAACGGCTATGTGCTGAAGTATTTAAAGGAATTGCAACCAACCGATTCACCCAACCGAAACTTACCTGGTTTGTTTAAAGATGAGGAAGACGATTTGGATTTCGTGAAGAACTTGTTCAGAAAATGCATCACCAACAGTAAGGAATACCAAGATCTCATTGTTAATCAGGCCAAAAACTGGGAAGAAGACCGAATTGCCATTATGGATTTTATTTTAATGAAAATGGCGATTTGTGAATTGACCGAATTTTCGTCAATTCCAGTGAAGGTGACCTTGAACGAGTACATTGAATTGTCTAAAAATTACAGCACCCCTAAAAGCAAAGTGTTCATCAATGGTATCCTTGATAAGTTGGTGCCTATACTCAAAGGGGAAGGAAAAATAAACAAGGTCGGAAGAGGCTTGGTGGAATAAATCTTTTCTATTTTTGTAAAAATTAAAGTCATGAAGTATATCAGCATTTTATTATCAGGTAGCATGTTGTTTTTCGCTTGCGGTGATTCTCAAACGAACGAAACTACTACCGACATTGTGTCGGGCGGACAATCGGTAATGGCCAGCGCGGAATCAGTTACCGGTGGACCGGAAATCGTATTTGAAACAGAAATGTTCAATTTTGGTAAAGTGAAACAAGGCGAAGAAATCAACCATGTTTTTAAATTTAAAAACACAGGAGATCAGCCTTTAGTGGTAGAGGCCAAAGGAAGTTGCGGTTGCACAGTGCCTGAAGTGCCTGTTGATCCGATTGCGCCAGGAGCGATTGGTGAATTGGGCGTAAAGGTCAACACTTCAAACAAAAGAGGTCAAACCAGCGTTACCGTTTATGTGAGCTCAAACGCGAAGTCGGGCAAAAAGAATTTGAAAATAGTAGGTGAAGTATTAACAGAAGAATAAACAATTAAAAATTAAACAATGAATATGTATTTGTTAGAAACGCAAGGTGGAGGTTCAGGTTGGACAACTCTAATTATGTTCGGTGGTATTTTCGTGGTAATGTATTTTTTCATGATCCGTCCGCAACAAAAAAAACAAAAAGAATTGAAGAAATTCAGAGAGAACATCAAGGAAGGTGATCAAATCATTACCATTGGTGGTGCTTATGGTACTGTGGCAAAAGTTGATGGTTCAACGATTGTGGTGACAGTAGAGAGTGGTGCGAAAATTAAATTTGAAAAATCAGCTGTTTCAATGGATGCCAACTCGCAATTGGCGAACCAACCAAAATAAGCTGCGTTTTTTTTGACTTATAAAGAAGCAGTGGTATTTTTACCACTGCTTCGTTGTTTATGGAAACACAGAAAAATATTTTCAACCTCAAAATTTTTAGCGACCGCAAGAGCATGGTGATCTTTGTCGCATGCTTGATTGTGTCGGCCATCTTTTGGTTACTGCTGTCGCTTTCCGAAGAATATCAAGAGTACGTGCCGTTGCGCATTAAATACAAAAATTTACCCGAAGACAAAGTATTGATTCAGCAATTGCCTAAGGAGGCAAGGGTGTTGATTAGAGCCAAAGGCTTTAAAATATTGGGCATTCAGAGTGGTTTTACGGTCGACGATATTTTGATCGATGTTAAAAAAATTACTTTTGTAAAGAAGGGGGATTACTATGTTTGCGATTGGGTCAACAGTGCGCATTTGGCTGATTTTTCGGCGCGCGATGATAAGCGTATGGCGGTGTTAAGCATTGATCCCGACACCATTCACTTTGTGATGGACCATAAGCTGAGCAAGGTGTTGCCGTTGTGCTTTTCAAGATCAAGTACACCTACTCAAAATTTGCGCATCATCGGTGCCGTTGAAGTTTCACCCGATTCGGTACATGTCACGGGGCCCAGACACCTGCTTAAAAACATGAACTGTTTATACACCACTAACCTTAATTTACCCGCCTTTGAAGGCAGGGTTGAAAGACAGGTGTCACTCGTGGTTCCTGCCGGAACAAGTATTGCCGAAGGGGCAAGTGCTCGGGTTCGTTTTTTGGTGCAGCGCATGAAAAAACGAACTTTTGAAGTGCTGATCTCGGCGCAAAACATTCCCTTTGGCGAAGAGTTGAAGTTATTGCCTGGCGCGGTAACAGTGAATTTTTTGGCTACGGATTCTACCTTTAGTAAACTTAGTAAAAGTGATTTTTTTGTTGTTGCCGATTACCGTGATTTGATGTTGAGTCAAAATAAAATAGAAGTACAATTGCGAAATTTTCCGCAAGACATCGAGTCGCCAAGTTTGTCTCCTGCAAAAGTGGAATACCTTCTTCGCAAATGAAAAAGCCTTTGCAAATAGGGTTAACAGGTGCCATAGGCAGTGGTAAAACAACTGTCGCTAAGCTTTTTGAAACATTAGGAATTCCAGTGTACTATTCTGACGATCGCTCAAAAAATATCTTGCAAAACAATACATTGGTTAAAAATAAAATTGTGCAGCAGTGGGGAAACAGCATGTTGGATGCACAAGGAAATATTGATAGAAAAGCTTTGGCTTCTTTGGTGTTTGCGCAAGCTGCCGACTTGCAAAAGCTCAATGCAATTTTGCATCCCTTGGTTGCTGACGACTATCAACTATGGCTCCATCAACAAAAAGGAGTGCCTTACATTGTTAAAGAAGCGGCGATTTTGGTTGAAAGCGGTAGTCATGTGCACTGCGATAAAATTATTGTAGTGGAGGCTCCTGAAAGAGACAGACTCACGCGCGTTATGGCGAGAGATGACGTCAATGAAAAGAAAGTTCAGCAGCGCAACGCGCAGCAGATGCCGCAAAGTGAAAAAATAAAATTTGCCGATTACATTATTCACAATACAGACCAAAAACTATTGCTGCCGCAAGTAATGGAAATTCACCGGAAACTAATACAGGAACATGGAAATTGTAACAGCGCAACAAAGTAAAGACGCAGATCTTTATACCATTACTAAAAAGAAGATGGCATCGATCGACCTCATGGAAATCGCTGCCGAGGCATTGCAAAATGAAATTGAATTGTTGCTGTCCAAAGAAACAAGCATTCAAATTATTGCCGGCTTAGGGAACAATGGTGGTGATGGACTCGCCTTAGCGCGCCTGCTGCTTGCCAGCGGATACTCTGTTCAAGTAGATGTGCTGCGCTTTGCCGATACCTGTAGTGCTGATTTCAATATTGCTTTGCAACGCCTCTCGTCAATGCCATTTGTTGTTGATGAATGCACGAGCGTTGATCAATTACACATTTTGCCGGGTGCAGTGGTTGTGGATGCTTTGTTTGGCAGCGGATTGAACCGCCCCATCACAGGAGAGTGGGCCAAAGCGATTGATAAAATCAATCAGGCCGACAATCAAGTGCTGGCGATTGATCTTCCTTCGGGATTATTGAGCGATGTGTTTACTGCTGGAGAAGTGATCGTTAAAGCCAATGTTACATTGAGTTTTGAGCGTCCGAAGTTGTGCTTCTTCGTCAAAGAAAGTGCCGCGTACGTTGGAGAAGTGAAAATTTTACCCATCGGTTTAAATGCGAATTTCATTGCCACTTTTGCCAATGAAAATTTCACTACGGAGTTGGAAGACATCAAGAAGATATACCGCACAAGAGAAAAGTTTGCGCACAAAGGAACTTACGGTCATGCCTTGATAGTTGCCGGTTCGGAAGGGAAAATGGGTGCTGCTGTTTTGGCTGCTGCCGCCTGTGCGCGCGCAGGAGCGGGGCGTGTTACAACAGCTATTCCAGCAAAAGGTTTTTCAATTTTACAAACAGCACTTCCTGAAGTAATGGCAGTTAAGGCCGGAGAAAACTATGAAGTAGAAGAGGTCAATGATTTCGATAATTTCGACGCTATAGGTGTTGGCCCTGGAGTCGGCACCAGCGATGCTACCATTGCTGCCGTGCAGCAACTGATGGAGGAAGTGAAATATCCCATGGTGCTCGACGCCGATGCGCTAAATATATTGGCATTCAACAAAGAATTCATCACGCTTTTGCCTGAAAACGCCATTTTGACGCCACATCTCGGCGAGTTTAAAAGATTGGTAGGTGACTTTGCCAACAGCTATGAAGCGCTTGCAAAACTGAAAGCTTTTTGCAAAGCAAATTTGGTGGTGACCGTATTGAAGGGCGCACATACAATAGTGTGTTCAGAGGAAGGTAAATGTTATTTCAATACCACTGGAAATCCAGGCATGGCCACAGGAGGTTCAGGTGACGTGCTGACAGGAGTGATTACTGGACTACTTGCGCAAGGGTATGCGCCTTTGGATGCTGCGCGATTGGGTGTTTATGTACATGGTTTGGCAGGTGATATTGCAGCAAAAGAAAATTCACAAGAAGCATTGATAGCAGGTGATCTTCTTAAATATTTAGGGAAGGCGTTTTTGAAGTTGGTATAGTTGAAATTGACTATCATGAACACTGTGAAATTCACCTTTGGCGTAATATTTTGTAATTAAGAAAAATGCTTGTCTTGTAAGAGTCTTGTGAATTTGAAACGACTGAATTTTAGCACCGCTAGAAAAAAATAATTTAGTTTTGAGTTAACCGAAAACACTACCAAAGAGTTGGTCCACTGTAATTTGACGACATACACAATAGTGAGTTCGACTTTCCCAGAAAAACTATTTTTCGCCGGAGAAAAATATCGAACTCCGCGAATAAATGAGGTCTATGATGTCCCCCAAAAACAGGGCAGATAGTTAAGAGGAGAAAATTTCTTAAATTATCGGTCTTATGGCAAAACAAAGCAGACGTAAATTTAGCTCAGAGTTCAAAGCTAAAGTAGTGATTGAATCTCTGAAGGAGCGCAGTACAATTG
>CANFBW010000075.1 GCA_947444925.1 Flavobacteriales bacterium
ACTGGTGTTCCGTTGATTTCGCCTGAATTAATCATCACCGTCATTGCGCCATTCTTAATGGCTTCAGCAAAAGGTGGTAGGTAGTATTCTCGCAATAGGCGTTCGGGCATCAGCACGGGGGTGCGGTCTTTTCCTGAAAAAGGCATGCTGTAGCCCACAAAGTGTTTGAGACATGCGGCTACCTTTTCACGGTCGCCAATATTGTTTCCTTGGTAGCCATTTACTATGGCTTTGCCCATTTGCGTTGCAAGGAAAGGATCTTCGCCAAAGGTTTCAAAAAAGCGCGACCACAACGGTTGGCGACCCAAATCCAAAACAGGGGAGAAGTTCCACGGAATAGCAGATGCGCGTACTTCATAGGCGGAGATGGCCGCGGCTTTTTCAACGAGCGATGGATTCCACGTTGCGGCCATCGCCAGTTCTTGTGGAAATAGGGTTGATCCACTTGTGAAAGTTGCGCCATGAATGGCATCAACACCGTACAGTATAGGTATTTTTAAGCGAGATTCTTCTTTTGCTGTTTTTTGAATTTGACCAATCACCTCATACCATTTTTCACGGGACAAGTCGTGAGTGCTCGTGTTTAAGATAGAACCCACGTGGTGTTTCAACAATACGTTGCGCAGTTTTGCGGTATCGATTTCTAAGATTTTGTTGTCATCGAAGGCTGCGCCTTTGCATACCATTGACAAGGTAAGTTGCGTCATTTGTCCCACTTTTTCTTCCAAAGTCATGGCAGAAATCAAGTGTTCAATTTTCGATTCAACTGTGCTAATTTGAGCCGTTGTACTAAATTTTAACAACAACAAAAAGATAGAAAGCAATCGGTATTTCATGTTCGTGAGTTTTAAGGTTGATAAGGTGCGTTGAAGGTGAAGCATGGGTGGTCAAAAGCAAGCGTGAGTAATTTTTTTGTCATCGGCATTTCGTCGGTTAAAAAAACAAAGGCAACGCTGGTGACTTTGTCTGGTTTGGGATCTGTAGTGATATCAGGGAGTAAACTGATGTATGGAACACTAATTAATTTCCAACCCGTCCAGTCGGGACGAATATTTAAATGTCGCGCTTGAACGCCATCTTCTGAAATATTGACGAGCAGCCAAGTGTCAGAAGGACCGGTGCCGTAAACCATTATATTGAAGTATACTTTGTTGGCATCAGGATTCACCGGAAAATAGTTGCCGAAATTTTTAGAGGCATATTGCGGCGAAATGCTTAGATAGTTGATGTACGGACTGCCACTCCAAGCCGAGCCCGACATATACAAGTAGTTGTTGCCATCAGGTTTGGGATAGGTCGCGTTGAAATTACTTACAGTGGCCCAGTCTCTCGGCCATTTTTTATTGTCCCGCAAAGTATCGAAACTAGTGATGAGCACATCGTATTGATCATGGTTTATAATACCACTTACAACGAATGAAGTTTTAAAAGTATCAGTGCTGTACTTAAACGTAAGCATTGCTTCAACAAGTTCATTTTGAAAAGAAATGGCTTCATCGGCTTGTCCATTGAAGAGGCTGTTGTTTTTGTCAATGCTTGCAGAAACAGCAGATATTACTTTTTTTGCGCCGCTGATGGTGCCGTGTAGGTGAATCGTCCAGTCACTTTGTTTGGCAAATGTTGCGCTAAAAAAAATGCTTTCATTGGCAGAAAAATCTACCGTTGCAACACTTTTAGTGAAGGGACTCACAACGACAACTGGACTCTGCAGATCTGTGATATTTGGTCCCAAGTTTTCTTTTGCGCAAGAAAAAATGGTGAGTGCCAAAGCGATGGCACTGAATAGTATAATGGCTTTTTTTCTCATAGTGGCTGACATTAAAAGTTCATGTTGAACAACACTAATAATTGATTGAGGGTGTAGCTTTTTGCCGCTGTTGCATTGTCGGTGTAGCTGAAGCTGTGGTTTTGTAATGTAATGTAAGTACGCTCGCTAAATCGATATTTCAAACCTATGGCAACGATGTTTTGTGAAATATCGATGTTGCTCATCGGTGTGAAATTGACCATCGTGTTGTACAAGTTTCTAACGCTAATAAAGGTGTTGCCTTGAGCGCTTAGCATTTTGTAACCGAGTAGCACACTCATTTTTTTGAAAGTTTCTACTTCAAGTCCTAGGTCAAGTAAATTGTTTGTCAGATCTACTTGTTGTGCTACGTCACCGCCACGTTTGGTGCTTTCGTATTTGTAGCCGGCAGTAAAAATCAAACGTTTTTTCCAATCAAAAAACTTGTGGATATTCAAGTCTAAACCTCCTTTGAGTACCACGAAACTTCTCAGTTCTGTTGAGTTTTCGCCTACGATGTCTGATAAAAATGCAGCGTCAAGATCTACTGCAATGCGCTGTAACGAGTCTTTGTATTGTGCGTTCAACTGCAATCCTTGGCGGTTGGGTGTCGCTTTTCCGTAAGGTAATGCGTTGCCATAAATGGGATTGTAAGCCATTAATGTGCGAGAGATCACCGGACTGTAAACGGATGGGTCGCGAACCAAATCAAAAATGCTGATGGCACGAGTGCCGATGTGGAGCGGGTCATTTCCGTATGCAAATAAAGTTGATGGTGTCAATGTGTAATTAACCCTTTTGCTTTGTGCTGCTGAGCTATAAAATTCGGGCGAAACATAGGTTAAGTTTGCTGAAACAACAATTCGTTGCGGTTTCAAACTCAATTGCAATCCAGCATCATAAAAGAAGCCTGTGTCAGAGGGTACTTTGTATCCTCTGTAAGTGTTGTTTGAAAATCCAACTTCTCCTAAAAAGCGCAACTGGCTGTTGTTTCCTTTGTAAAGAGCGATGTCTACTTCGGCTGATCCAACAGGGTTGCTAATGGTTAAGCTATCTGAAATGGAATTGGCACCAACGTCGTAAAGGTTTAAATAATTGAAGGCAAATTTAAATCGTGGACTTTGAGTCACTGATATTTTTCCGCCTGCATGAAAAGATGAAGGAAGTGCAGCGAAACTGGTTCTGTTTCTGAGGAAGAAGGCGTCTACTCTAATGGTGTCAACAATGCTGTGCTCTAAAGCCACTGCGAAGTTGGTGTTTGCACCTTGCTGCCACCAAGCATTTCCCTTATTACTTAGATTTTCATAATTGGTGTAGTCTCTGCGAATGTCTTGAAATATCGTTCCTTCATTGGCAGATCCTTCAGCATCACTGTTGAAGAATGTGTAAGGCGTAAGTTTCATGTACAAGTCACCTACTTGGTAATTGAAATATTTGCCAACGAGACCTTTTACGTACAATTGACGTAATGTAGCGGCAACGCCGCCGCCATAAAATCCGGATAAATTAGAATTGAAACGAACAATGGCTTGGATCTCTGTTCTTTTGTCGGGGTTAATGTTGATGCCCAAATCGAGCAGCACTTGTCCTTTGCTGGTATGGTCAGCATTCAATGTATCGGCACTGCCCAACGTACTTAATTGTTGCAAGGCACGAGAGTAGGCTCCAAATTTAATTTTATCATCTTGCGCTTTTATCAACTGTAAGTTGAAAAGCACGAAACAAACTAAGAGGGCTTTTTTATTCATAATATTTAGGTGTAAGTTGTGGATAGTATTTTTTTAGAACATTATTTTTAATTCGATGGTGCCTTCATTTCCTGAGAACTTTTCAGTGGCGAAATTTTTGTCTTCAAATGAGGACCAACGTTGACGTAAATAAAGTGTGGTTTGGTTGGACAACGATAAGTCGAAACCAACGCCCAATGCAGTTCCTGTTTGGTCTCGTGGTTTTTTTGTTGTGGCGTCAATGTCGGTGTCGCTATTGCCTTTAATGCTTTCGAAACCGCCGTAAAAAGTGAGCATGAAATTTTTGTGCAATTGATAGTACACATCTACTTCGTGGTAAGCAGCGGTGATGTAGGCACTGTTGTCGAAAACAGTAAATCCAGAAAAAGTTTTTTGTACAGAGTTAAAAGTTCCCAAATAGTTCACGTATAAGTCGCGGTGTAAAACACTTGTTTTGTATTTGACTTGGAAGTCGAAAGAATTGAAAAAACGCATATTTTTCACAGTGCTATCGGCATTGACATCCGACAGTTTCACTTCTTCGTAAGCTCCTCTGTAGAAAGTGCTAACGCGCTTGTTTGGGCCAAAGGATCCTGTCATGGGATAGTAGCCTGGCAAGCGCGACCAAAGTAAATTGTTGATGCGGTGACCAAAGTTGAGCACAGTGGCGTTTGGCATTTTTTCCATTTCGGCTGAGATCTGCGTTCCAGTTGATATGGCAAATTTTCCCAATTTGAACGCAGTGTTCACTGCCACACCGCGTCGGTTGTTGGACAGATCTCCAACATTGTTGGTGCCCGGACCGAAGGGCGTGTTTACTTGCATTCCATTGTTGTTGTATCCGGTGTTGATTTCTCGGATGGTATTGTTGTTGAAATTGGCAACATTGCTGCTGAAGTTTTTGCCAATTTGAAAGTAGCGGAATTCCAATGGAATGCCTGTGTACTTTTTAGGGGTTTGTAAATCAAAAATCAAGGCTTCACTCCAGGCTTCAGGGAAGGTTGGACTCATGTATCTTCCTGCGCCGACTTCACCGGCTAATGAAAAACCTTTGTATTTGAAATTGAATTCGCTGGTAATGATATTCCACTGAATATCGTTGCTTGAATTTACGGAGTCAGATCTGTTGTAAGAGTTGAACGTGTTTAAACTGATGTAATTGTTGTTTTTTAAGTTGCGCTTTAAGCGGAGTCCAATATTTTTTGCTGGTCGCACCTCTTTTTCCCTATTGATACCACCATTGACACCGGTTTGTCCGTAAAAAAAATCGATATAGGTATTGAGTGGTTTGATTAATCCATTTAGCATAAAACCTTTAAAGGCTTGCGTTCCCCAACGAGCATCTTGCGCAATGCTGCCGCTATAGTAATAAGCAGAATAGCGGTTTTTGATGTTGCCTGCCGGATCCCAAGGACGTCGTTCAAAAATACTGTATCTGTTGTATCCAGTATTTGATCCAAAAGTAAAAGGGGTAAGTCGCTGCCACTCGATGCCACCTGCAACAATGTTGAAGCTTCCAATTTTGGTGTTCATGTTTCCACGCAACACTGCACTGAAGTATGGGGTTATATTTGCAACAGCACTGCCCGGACCTCGGTACATAGCGAAGGGATTGGCTATCATCACCTCTGTAGTGAAACTGGTACTTGGTGTTGGACTGCCGCTTAGGTACAACAACATTGTAGGGTCAAAGTAGCCGTCACCAACACTCGCGGTGTGTTTTGCTGCGCCTGCCCCATAAGTTTGTCCCATGTCTCGGTTGTAGAAATAGCCTCGATAGTAGCCGCCAACATTCAGTCCGGCAAGAAAATCTTTAAAGAGCGAGAGGTCTATCGGACTAGAAATTCCGTCGTAAGCATTGTCTCTAATTAATGACAAACGTGGCATGCGCCAGTTTTTAAGCGCTTTGCTGCTGTCAGCTGCGGTGCTTTGGGCGACAGACAGTCCTGCAAAGCAGGCCATCATCAGCGTGAGCATTGTTTTTCGAGTATAGTGCATCATTTCAAAAAGTGCTAAGAGGTTTATATTTTTTGGTACACACGGACGTAATCCACAAACATGTATTTTGGAAAGTTGGTCCCTTCATCAGGGGGGCCAGGCCATTGTCCGCCAATCGCGAGATTCAAAATGACATGGAATTGTTGATCAAAAGGCCATCGTTCCGGAGCAACGTCAGTATTTTTTTTGGTGCAGTACAATTCATCGTCGAAGTACCAGCGTATTTCTGTGGGTTCCCATTCTACAGAGTACACGTGAAAAGTAGTGGAAAGATCTCCTTGTTTTGTTTCTATGGTGTCTCCAATATGCTTGTTGTTGGGCCATGCCTGTCCAAAGTGAATGGTTCCATAACAGGTTTTTGGCTGATGACCAATGGATTCCATAATGTCAATTTCACCGCTTTGTGGCCATGATCCGTACACCCAATCGGTAGGCAACATCCATATCGCTGGCCAAACACCTTGCTGCACGGGTGTTTTGGCGCGGATATCGAAACGTCCGTATGTCCAGTCTGCTTTTTTCTTTGTGTTCAATCGTGCCGACGTGAACATTTTTCCTTTATAGTTTTGTTTAATGGCTTTGATGACCAAATATTTATTGGCAACGGTATAGCTGTTGTTTTTTGAGGCAACATAGTATTGTAATTCCTGGTTTCCGCCGCCATCACCGTTTACTTCGTGGTTCCATTTATTGGTATCAAGTTGTGCTTCGTTGAACTCGTCGGCCCACACTAAATTCCATCCATTTTTTTTTGCTGCCGGCTTATAGCCGTTGTCACTAGTAGAAGTGTTGTCGATGTTTACCATTTCTGAAACAGGCTGGTAGAGGTCGTCTTGTGCAACGAATGTGATTGTAGAACAGCTGTTCATTAGTAAAATCGCAGCGGCCGAGAGGCTTATCCAGCGAAAAGTCAAGCAAGTATTCATAGGTGCTTTTATTTATTGATTTTTTTTACAAATCTGATTTCATCTAGGTAGAGTGTGCCAACTGGCAACACGAGGTAAAGCATCGTGTTTACTCTTTTAAAGTCATGGCCTTTTAAACTGATGCTGAATTTTTTCCACTGAGTTCCAATTTCCAAATAACTATCTTCAACTTGGTCCTCTGGAGCGCCACCGCCACCTACACCGATGGTTTGAAGGAGGTAAGGACCATTTTCAGTTTCTTCGGCACGGGCGTAGAATTCAAGTTTGTCGTAAGCCGATAGATCGGCAAGTTTAGCGTCGCTTTTTAAAGCAGCATTCCATGCACCCAGCAGTTGAATATGTATGCCTCTCCACGTTTCTGAATTGTTTGCAGTAAAACGTGCACATGAATTTCCTTTATAGGGTTCAATTTTACAGGCAACATCTACTTTTAAACTGGAACCATCTTTATCTCCCATGAATCCTGAAGGAATGCCATGCTCAAATAAATCAGAGTAGATGTAATAAGCTTCAGCTTCGTCTCCAGCGCTTGTAAAAGAAAATAGGCTCGCCAACAATGCGACGATAATTAAAGAGTTGTACCAATGTTGTTGTTTCATCTTTTTTGTTTTTGTGTCAAATGAATATCGGTGTTGAAACAAAACTAATTGTGAAATCATTTTTTGAGGGTAGATATCGTCCGCAATAGGTCTACTATTGTCCGTGATTTACTGAATTTCGTAAATGAGACGCTAGGGTAAAGGATTACAGAGCGATAAGGTAAAAGTGGGAAGTGCGAAATCGTTAATTGAAGTGGTGTAAATAAAATTTACTTTGTTTTCATAATCGTGCTTTGTGAATGCAACGAAGAATGATCTATGCAGTTGACAAGTGCACTATTGTCGTCAGCGCAGCAGAGCGTTAATGCACCGATCGTTCAAAAAAAAAGCGAAGGTAGAAACTACCTTCGCTTTGCAAATACTGATTGAAATGAATTACAATAGTAGCGTTGAAATGGAGTGTGCCAAACTGTTTACGAGAGTGGCCTTACCATCAATCCATAGGCGATAGGTCATGTTTTCGTTTGAGGTATTGAGCACCACCACTGCAATGCTGCCGTCGGTATTTTTAAAAGCAGTAGTTTGCAATACGTCCCGATTGGAAGAGCTGATGATTCTTTTTGCACCAGGATGAATGAATTTGGAGAAATGTCCAATGTAGTAATACGAGTTGGTGTAGTGCAAAATCTTCGTTGTTCTGTCGTAAATGATGGGGGCAAAACACAAATTGTTTACGTGATTTGGACCGCCTATTTCATTGAGTACCACATTCCAGTCAGTCCACGCTACAGCACCGGAATTGAAATCGTTGACCATAGAATGTCCGTATTTTTCACCCAAGGTCCAGTCGTCCATTTTAGCAAAGTTGAAACGCTCAACAGTTCCTTCTGTTAGTAATACATTTGTATTGGGGAAAGCTTCTTTTACTTTGCGCACATTGTCAAATTGCATGCTGCTTCCTGTCCATGTTTCATACCAGTGGTAGCCAATACCCCAAACGTATTTTGCTGCTTCTGGGTCGCTCAAAATGGTGTTTGCTCGTTGGTAAATCAAATCTCGATTATGGTCCCAAGCGATGAGTTTTTTACTGGCCATTCCGGCTTTGTGCAAAGTGGGGCCCAAGTACAATTTGATGAAATCTCTTTCTTCTTCGGCTGTAAATATACACGACTCCCAACTTTGTTTTGCCATTGGTTCGTTTTGTACTGTAAGTCCCCAAATTGGAATGCCTTCTTTTTCAAAAGCATTGATGTATTTCACGAAATAGTTAGCCCATGCAGCTCGGTATTCAGGCAATAGTCTGCCGCCTTGCAACATGTTTTTGGTGTCTTTCATAAAAGCGGGAGGTGACCATGGACTGCAAAATAGGGTTAGTTGTCCGCCAGCAGTTTGCATCGCTTGTTTGATCATTGGGATTCTAAATTCGCGGTCGTGCCGGATATTGAAGGTCTTTAATTCCTTGTCGCCTTCTTCAATGTAAGTGTAACTGCCACTGCCGAAGTCCGAACTGTGAATTGTTGTTCTACCCAAGGTGTAAGCGATGCCTTTCTTCTTATCATAATAGGCATTTAAAAATTCAGTCTGTGTTTCTTTCGACATGCTGCCAAATGTTTCAGCTGCAGCATCTGTGAAAGCTCCGCCTATTCCTATCATCTCTTGAAAGGAATGTGTTGGATCAACAAATATGCAAACTTGATCTTCTTTCGGTTGACCAAAATCACTGAAGTGCAGCGTGTCGGTGGCGCTCAATCGAAGTTTTGTGTTTTGCGCTGTGGTGTATACCACTACTTTTTTGTTGCTTAGTTCAGAAAGTTCCTTTTGTGCATTGCACTGATAAGATAGCAGCAGCAGTGCAATGGAGGAAATCGAAAGGCATTTTTTCATAAAGGCTTAATTAATTTAATATTACTTTTCTACTTCACAACTGCAATGGTACCCATTAATTTACTTGGAAGGGCAACTTCGCTGTTGTATTTGGGCTCCACATTCAGTTTCCAAACATACACATCTATTTGCACTGGACGTCCTTTATACGAACCGTCCCATCCCTTGTCGATGTCGAAGCTTTCAAACAATAGCTCGCCCCATCTGTTGAACACCATAAGGTGAAAGTTGGTCAAGTTTGATCCTTTTACAGTGAAGAAATCGTTTACACCATCTTCGTTGAAAGGGGTGAAAGCATTGGGTACAAAGACGGATGTTGGACAAATTTCTTTTACTGTCACTTGATCAGTAATAGAGCAAAAATCAGCATTGGTGATCGTTACGCTGTAGGTGCCTTCTTTATCAATAGATAAAATTGGAGTGTTGGCTCCGTCTTGCCATTGGTAGCTGTCAGCTGTATTTCCAGCATTCAATAACACACCAGGCTGATCTAAAAAACAAAGTGCAGTATCTGCCAATAAAGTAGAGGTAGGCATTGGAATTACTGTGCTTACAATTGTATCAAACACCGGACACAAAATATCGTTGAAAGCAACCACGCGAATAGTGTCGGCAAAATCGATATTAATGGATGGTGTTGTCTCAAGAGTAGACCATAATACAGTGCCTGCAGTGATTTTCGAATCAAGTTGAACATTTTCGCCTTGGCAAATTTTAATGTCTGCTCCTAAATCAAGCAGTGGATAAAGAATAACAGTAAGCACAATGTCGTCACTTGCAATGCAATGACTAGTTTTGTCGGTTGTCACCATCGAGTATGTGCCACTTGTCGCCACTTGAATGGAGGAAGTGGTTTCGTTGTCGCTCCACAAATAAGTGAAATTGGGGTCAATCAAGTTGGAGCTGAGTTTTACGCTACTTCCTGTGCAGATAGCCGTGTCATTACCTAAGTTTAGCGACATTGCTTGGGTGATGTTTAGTTGTGCAGAACCAATTGCAGTGCAATTGTTGATATCGGTAACACTCACTGTATAGACTCCCGAAGTGGCAGCAATAGTGCTTTGTGCTGTGCCTGTGCCTTGCCCGCTCCAAGCATAAGTGGCGCCCGCATTGCCGGCATCAAAGGTGGTGTTTGCTCCATCGCAAATTGATTGATCTGCTATAGAAACAATTGGCAAAGCTTTAAGGCTCAAAGTGGCGCTGCTCGTTGCAACGCAGTTTTCGGCATTGGTGACTTGCACAGTGTAGGTTCCTGCTGCAGAAGCGCTAGTGTTTTGGGCTGTTCCATTGCCCAATCCACTCCAAATGTAAGTGCATCCTATATTTTCAGCGTCAAATGTGGTGCTGTTGCCACTGCAGATACTCTGATTGGCAATAGCTACGATGGGCAATGACTTTAAGCTTAAAATTGCCGATCCAGAAGCACTACAGTTGTTGGTGTTGGTGACTTGTACTGTATAGGTTCCGGCATTTGCTGCATTAGTGCTTTGTGCATTGCCGGTGCCTTGGCCACTCCAAACAAAAGTGGATCCGGCATTGCCAGCATTAAAGGAAGTGCTGCTGCCAATGCAAATACTGTATGTCTTCAGCCAAAAGTGAACTTTTTGGGGTAAAATTTAAGAGAGACTGTGGGCTAATTTAGAGTTAATTTTTGATATTGTTTTTTTCTTGCTTTTAGTGTTCTGTTTTTAATCATTATTCTTCGTTTTAATTTTCGGTCAG
>CANFBW010000076.1 GCA_947444925.1 Flavobacteriales bacterium
GGTAAAAATATTTTGCGCAAAGCGATGCTCGATTTTTTACCTGAAAAAATCATCAACAGAAAAAAACAAGGCTTCTCTGCGCCCGATGAATCATGGTACAGAGGAGAAAACGCAGCGTATGTGAAGGAATTACTTTTAGACAAAGACACTGTTTCCAAAGAATTTCTCAATCCGGCTTACGTTAAAAAAATTATTAGCGAACACATTGACCAAAAAATCAATCACCGATTGCTCATTTGGTCCTTCATGAATTTTGAATGGTGGTGCCGAATCTTTTTGAATAATGAAACTATAGAATGAGCCGCAGTATAACCTTGCTTTTAAAGCGAATTTTTCGTTTGAAAAGAGCCCATATGAGAAAAAAATTCAATCGTGTTTTACCCACGAACGAACTTTTTACGGACAGATGGGAAAAGGCGAATTACCTTGACTTTGGCGAAGGCACCAGTATTTACGACTCGGCCCTGGTGATTGGAAATGTGAAGGTTGGAAAAAATACGTGGATTGGCCCTTTCACCGTTTTGGATGGCTCAGGAAATCTTTCAATCGGCGACAATTGCTCCATCTCTGCTGGCGTTCAAATTTACTCGCACGACAGTGTGCAATGGGCCATCAGCGGAGGAAGGGAAAAGTATGAACACCAGGAAACCATCATCGGAAACAATTGCTATATTGGTCCTAATACCATTATTTCAAAAGGAGTAAAAATAGGCGACGGCACCATCATCGGAGCCAACAGCTTTGTCAATGCCTCTTTTGAAAAAAACAGCAAAATTGCCGGAAATCCTGCTAAACAAATTTAAAATGTCAGATCTCTCGTCTATATACACCCAGTTTCCTGCACCCAAAGGAATTGATTTGTCAAACAAAATCACTTGCACGCGCTGCATTTACGACGAATCGATTCCCGCAATAAAATTCAACAGCGACGGCGCATGCAACTACTGCCTCATGATTGACGATTTAAAAGCGCAATACAAAACCACCACAGCTGAAGGAGAAAAAACGCTGATGGATACGATTGAACAAATCAAAAAAGAAGGCAAAGGAAAAAAATACGATTGCGTTATTGGCGTGAGCGGCGGCACCGATTCGTCATATATGCTGCACATGGCCATTAAATGGGGATTGCGCCCGCTAGCTGTACATTACGACAATACCTGGAACACCGCCATTGCCACCGAAAACATACGCAAAGTACTCGGCAAATTAAACATCGATCTGTACACCATCGTAGTCAACAACAAAGAATCTGACGACATCGTAAAATCATTTTTCAAAGCAAGCGTTACCGATTTGGATTGCCCAACCGATATCGCTCTTGCCGAAACATTGTACCGCGCCGCAAGCAAGTTCAACGTAAAATATATTTTAGAAGGACACTCTTTTTTAACCGAAGGGGTATCGCCATTGAGCAATTCATACATCGATGGAAAATACGTTGAATCTGTTCAAAAGGAATTTGGAACACTGAAGCTCAAAACATTTCCAAACATGCCTTTCTGGACTTTCATGAAATGGATTTTATTCAAAAGAATTAAAAAAATAAGACCGCTTTGGTACATCTCCTATTCTAAAGAAGATGCTCAGGAATTATTGGAAAAAGAATACGATTGGAAATACTATGGCGGACACCATCTTGAAAACAGAATGACGGCCATGCACCACAGCTATTACAATCCGGTTAAGTTTGGTGTGGATCAGCGCAACAACACACTGTCGGCAGCCTGCCGCAGTGGTTTGATGACACGCGAACAAGCGTTTTTAGCCTACCAGCAAGCGCCAAACTACGATCCTGAATTGTTGCCTTATTTCATAAAAAGACTGAACCTCACAGAAAGTGAATTTATCGAGATAATGAATCGTCCGAAAAAAACGTACCGCGATTACAAAACATACAAAAAAACCTTCGAAAGGCTTCGGCCAATGTTTTACCTTCTCGCGAAAGTGAGTCTGGTACCAATGAGTTTTTACATCAAGTACACTTCTAAATCAAGTATATGATCACTATCGTTGATTATGGAATGGGTAATTTAGGGTCAATAAACAACCTGTTTAAAAAAATCGGCGTACAGGCAGAAATCACTTCCGACTTAGAAAAAATAAACAAGGCCAAAAAAATTCTTTTGCCCGGAGTTGGTGCATTTGACGCGGCGATGAGCATAATCAATACGGGCGAATTAAAAAGCATTTTGAACGACAAAGCCTTAAAAGAAAAAATTCCGGTTTTGGGAATCTGCTTGGGCATGCAGCTGCTCACCAAGCGCTCTGACGAAGGAGAATTGGATGGATTGGGATGGATTGACGCAGAGACTTTAAAATTCAACGCTGCCGATTACAGCGAAAAAATAAGGGTTCCGCACATGGGCTGGAACCTCGTTAAAATTGAACAGGAAACGGCGCTCACTAAAAATTTCTTTCCCGAAAACCGTTTCTACTTTGTGCATTCTTATTACGTAAAATGCAAGCATGCAAAAAATGTACTGATGACAACACACCACGGTATTGATTTCAACAGCGCCATTGTGAACGACAATATTTTTGGGGCCCAATTTCATCCTGAAAAAAGTCATAAATTCGGCATGCAATTGTTTAAAAACTTCAGTCAACTGTAATGCTGCAAACCAGAGTTATTCCTTGCTTATTGCTCAACGAAGACAGTTTGGTGAAAACCGTAAAGTTTGAGAACCCGTCTTACATCGGAGATCCGGTCAATACCGTGCGCATTTTCAATGAACTAGAAGTAGACGAATTGCTCTTTTTAGACATTAGCGCCAGCAAGGAAAACCGAGAAATAAATTTTCACATTCTCGAAGAAATCGCCAACGAATGCTTCATGCCGCTAGCATACGGCGGTGGCATAAAATCGGTGGCCGACATCAAAAAAATTCTGCAAATAGGATTGGAAAAAGTAGCCATCAACTCCGAGGCCTTCAGCCATCCCGAACTCATCACCAATGCCGCGGCGCAATTTGGCAGTCAGAGCATCATCGGCGCCATTGACATCAAAAAAAACTTTTGGGGCAAATACGAAGTGTATTCACACAGCGGAACTCAAAAACAAAAAGTAGATGCGGTAGAATGGGCCAAACAACTCGAGAAATTAGGCGTTGGCGAAATTTTACTCACCGCCATTCACAAAGAGGGAATGTGGAGCGGCTTCGATATCAACTTGATTCAACAAATCACCAGAGCGGTGAATGTTCCTGTTATCGCAAACGGAGGCGCAAACGACATCTTCAGCATCGGCAAAGCAATACATGACGGCGGTGCCTCGGCAACTGCTTTAGGAAGCATGGTGGTATATCAGGCCAAGGACATGGGTGTGCTGGTGAATTTTCCCGACAGACAAAAACTCGAACGCGAATTAAACAAGTAGCTTTATGAAAGTAGCATTGGTTGGCAATATGAACAACAATAATTTCTCGCTCTTTCGCTATTTGCGCGACGCAGGAATAGATACGTATCTGCTTCTTTACAACAACGAACTCGAACATTTTTTTCCTGAAAACGACAGTTGGTTTGTAGAACAACACAAGCCTTATATTGTGCAAACCGATTTGCAAAATTCTGAAAGAGGGGTTTTACTCAGTTCTAAAAATAAAATTGCCGCAACCCTTAAAGGCTATGATGTATTCATTGGTTCGGGCATAACACCCGCCTACTTTGCAAAGATTGGCAAAAAACTCGATCTTTTTTATCCCTACGCTATCGGTATTGAGTTCTATCAAAGAAAAATGAATTTTTTACGTCCCAACGATCTCGCAAAAATTCCGGCTCGATGGCTTCAAAAAAAAGGGTTGAAGAACACTAAAATTTGTATCATTTCCAACGTCATGGAGCACGAAACAGTGAAGTCATACGCATCGCTCTCGATACAACCTATTCCCTTAAATATTCCGATGGTGTACAATAAGGAAACATTGGACTCAAAGGACGTTCCAGAGAAATTGAACAAGGTATTGGAGCGCTTTAAAGAATACGACAAAGTCATTTTTTCGCATGTAACCCACCGCTGGGATTTTGAAGACAACGACGGCATCAATTACAAAATGTCAAACATCAACAGAAGAAACGACAAGCTGATTCATGGTTTTGGCGAATTTCAAAAAACGAGTACTGCAAAAAACTTATTGGTAATGTCGGAATACGGCCCCGATGTTCCACAAAGCAAAGCCATCGTAAAGGCGCTGGGCATTGAAAACAATGTGCTGTGGCTACCTGTTTTAGGTCGAAAAGAATTGATGTTGTTGATGCAGCAAGCACACCTTTGTGTAGGAGAACTGGGTGAAGCCGGAACATGGGGCGGTGCCACCTGGGAATTTTTAGCCAGCGGCAAAGCCGTCATCAACCGCTATAAAATAGAAGCCAACGAATACCAAAAGCAGATGGGAATTCCTTTTCCTCCCTTGCTAAATATCACTACAGCAAACGACATCGCCAACATTTTGGGAGATCTTGAAAAGCATCCTGAAAAATATATAACAATCGGCAAACAATCCAAAGATTGGTTCGACACTTACAACGGACAAAGTTTGACGAAAAATTATGTTGAATTAATTCACAAAGCATTTCAATCTAGAGCAAAGTAATGCGTGTTGTGTGCTAAGATTGTTTCTTCAATTTTCTGTTTTTAATTTTCTCGAAAACATTTGCGCGGTCAACTTTAGAAATCAAAACAAACATTCCTACAATCAAAATCATTAGGCCTGTAAAAGCGTACAAACAGCCTTTCAGCAACGCACCCAGTTGCGCATTTTCAATACAAAGAATGACTGTGATCGCCGCCAAAAAAACCAACAACTCTTTAAAAACAGGAATCTTCATTTCAGAAGCGTAAGTACTGAAAATGTACTTTGAAATCACAAAGGCCAATTTACCACACATAAATCCTACACCAACGCCTACAATTCCATAGGGCTGCACCAGCAATAACATTACGCTTGTAGAAACGATCAACTGCACTAAAAAACTCAGGATATTGTAAATGGTTTTTTTCGACGTGAGGATACCAATCTCTAGTACCTCCTGAAAAGATTCGGCAATCAAGCCGAACAACAAGAAGGGAATAATCTGCAAGGAATTTAAATACTTAACGGACGCAAAAAATACGACCAAAGGCTGCGACACCGAAAGCACAAAAAATCCAATCGCCGTAAGTGCAACCACATGCAAGGTGAACACCCTGCTGTAGACAACTGCCGCATCCTTCTCTTTATTGATACTAAGAGCAAAGGGACCCCAGGCCATGCTAAATCCGCCGGAAACAATATTGATCAAACGAGAAAATCTATCGCCTAAGGCATAAGTTCCTACATCAGTGGAACTCATATTCGCACTAATGATCTTTCTATCTATGGCAGGCATAAAAGAACTCAATAAAGATACCGTCATCAAAGGCCAGCTGAAATGCAACATCTCTTTTAAATGCACAAATTTTTTAGGCAGGGCAAAATATTCACTACAAAAAAAGAACCCCGCCACAGCGACAATGAAACTGGACGTGAGTTGCCCGTAAAACACACCGGCCAAGCCGAGATCCAACTTTAAAATATACACCAAAGTCGCCGCCACCAAAATGACCGGACCGCCCAAAGACACCAACATGTATTGAAATCTTTTGAAATTCCATTTCAACAATTGTTGCACAAAAACGGTAATGAGTGTGAAGGGCAGTGTCAACAGCATCAACCGGAATTCAAGTGTGCGCGTTCCCCGTGGAATAGAAAAAAAACTCAATACATTGTCAGCATTGAAAAACAATATGGTACAAACCAAAAGACAAAACATCAGACTCACTATCATTCCCTCTGCTGCAATTGCGCGCCGCTCTTGTGAATTTTCTGTTTGAAAAACAAAAACACCAACGGCTTGATTTAAACCTAAAAGACTGAGGGCGATGATGATTTCATACACCACACGGATATTGTCAACAACTCCGTATTCGGCCGGTTCAAAAATGCGGGCTATCACAGGTATGAGAAACAGTCCCATGAGTCTGCTCATCATTCCAACGACACCATAGATTGCAAAATCCTTGAGGAGAAATTTCATTTTTCCACTGAAGGAGGAGTTGCGTATTTTTTCAATTTCGTGCTGCATATCTTAATTTCAAAACCTATTCCTTCTATTACAAATCTTTTCAACTATGATTTTCGGACAACAAACTTTTGAATAAAGATTCATACTTTGTTGCTACTACCTCGATATCAAAATTCTTTTCGGCAAAACTTCTCGCTTCTGCAACCATTTTACGCTTCTCCTCCAGTGTTAGATGGTGAAATTGATACAAAAAGGCAGCCAATTCCTCTGCATTTCGAGGGTCGAACAGATAGCCGCTTTTTCCATGCTCTATCACTTTCGGGTGATCGCATACATTGCTTGCAAATACTGGAATTCCTTTGATCATCGCTTCACAAACTGCATTTGGAAATCCCTCTCCAAACGAAGTATGCACCAACACATCATTTTGTTCGAGATACTGATCAACATTGTTCACTTCACCAACCCAAGTCCACCGTTCTTCCAAATGAAACTCCTTCAGCAATTGCAAACACATTTCTTGCTCGGCCACATCCTCACGAATAACAGGCTCTCTTCCAACATATGCCACATAAGCATTCACTTTAAAATTATTCACCAATATATTCAATGCGCTGATCAGGGTACGAATATTCTTAAGCACGACAATTCTACCAATCGCCACGATATGCAACTTATCTGAACTAAAAACATAATCCTTTCTGTAATTGAATTCATTTAAAAAAACGCCATTACCGATGCTTCGTATTCTATTTACATAATTAGGAAAAAGCTCTTTCAAAACAGCCTGTTGATGAGACGAATTGGCAAGAATGTAATCGGCAAAGTGATACGATAATCTGAATTTCTTATGCAAGTTTGAAACTCCAGCTTCAAAAGTGCGTTCAGAAATTATGCATTTCACCTTTCTTCCTGCAAGACGGTTTCCCACCAATAAAAATAGCGACGGCGCTATCATAAAAGAGCACGCAATGTCAAAGGAATTGGCTTTAATAAAACTTCGTATTTGCCAAAACAAACCCCAACCTATTTTCGATTTTTTTTGCACAAACTCTACCCTAATTGGCAAATCCTTGATATGCGATAAAAAATAATGCGGTCCATTGTAGTACAATAAAGTAACCTCATGACCTTTTACACACAGGGCTTTTGCCAAAGAAATTATTTGGCGCTGCGCACCTCCCGAACCCAATGTGTCGATCATCAATAGTATTCTCATAAATCAAATTAATTGAAATTTCATCACTAAATATACCAACACTAGCAAGGCTACCACACAACAATATATAAAGAGGAGACGCGCCCTAAAACGAGCTGTGTACTGTTGGAGATAATACACATAAAAAAAAATAGCGGGAGCATACATCAATAACTTATGCCTTTCGTCAGCAGCGATAGTAAACAATGCAATAAGTAAAACAACAACTGAGGTTGCAAAAGCGAAAGCAAAACGTTTCATTTTGGCATCTTTCATAGCCTTGAAGATACCCAACACAAATCCAGGCAGTACAAAATACCAAATAGTGGCCCCTACAGCAACAAAGAGATCATCTGCAACAAAGCTTCGATAAGGAGGAACCGGATTGTACAACAATATGATAAAATAAATGCCTTTAACAACAGGGTTATTGGAATGTACAAATTTGGCACCCAAGGAATTATCGGACGCAACAGCCTGAGCGAGGCCTTGGTACTTATCAGCCATTACATCCTGCACAGCAACAATATTTTGATAAAAAAAGGCAAAAAACAAAAAAACCAGCACAGCGCCAATTGAGAATTTCAACCACCAACTTTTTAAACCATAAAACGCATAGGATAAAAAAAACAAAGCGCTAACCACAGCCGTTGCCACTCGAAAGCCAAACGATAAATAAAAGCAAAAAAGACACAAAATAATTTTTACAGCAACGCTAGTATCAGACAGCACAATATGCATAATCCACACAAAAATGGCGGCCACCCAAATATCTCTTAACAACAATCCTGAATAAGAAATAAGAATGGGAAAAAACAAAACAAAGTACACTGTTTTCTTTGCGTAATATTCGTTGAAATATTTTCGAACGATGTTATTCATGCATGGCGCTATCGTAGCACCAACAAAAGCATTTGAATAGCCTATGTTCAAATAACTAAAATCCGTGAACCCTAAAAATTCGCCAATGCTGTATATGCCATAGTTGATATAAAGATATACCCAATAATTGCCAAGCTTAACCTTCCTTCCATCAATCATTTTAATGGCCTGATCGTAAAAATAACGATCGTCACCACCGCCTGCAAAAGGCTCTCCGTTGACGTGAAAAAAAATGGTTCCCTGCAATACAGCAGCGAAAACATTCAATGAAAAAGCGATCAAAAAATAACGCTGATTTTCTCCACGAAAAATAAATAAACCAAGTGCTAATAATAATCCAAAGGTCAGTATCTCTGAATAGCCTTCAAAAACAGCAATATGAAAAAAAACAGAACAGATTCCGAGCAGATATACGAGGACATCCCAATAATTGACAAACTTTTCTTTTTGTAAAATGTGGCGATCATTCATTAGATAGAAGAGCCTTTGATTGATTGGACAAATCTTTCAAAAATGAAGTCACAAAAAGATACAACACTGAAAGAAAAACACCCAACAATGCAAAGATCACTGCATATAATACTGTACCCTTTTTCTCTGCATCCGCTGGATATTCTGGTTTATCTATAACCCTTAAAAAAGAGTCCATAAACTCAACTGACATTTTGTTCATCTCCGCTCTTTTAATCCCTTCTAAACTCATGGCGTGCAAAATTTCAATATCCCTTCTCAAGTGCATCTCATCAACCATTCCTCTGGCACTAATAACATAATGATTTGCATCTTTAAATCGAATGTATCTTTCTTCTGCCATTTTTAACTCGCTATTTATTGAGTCTAATTTTGCATCTATGATTTCTGTCTTTTTTTTGTTTTTTGATGAAAGTCCATTCAAATAAAAATACTCTATCTCCTTTACAATTAATTTATTGACCAAAATCGCATTGTCTTCATTATTGAGCAAAACAGATACCTCTATAATTCCCTCGGGAGACATTTGCACTTTTAAACATTTTGAAATAAAAATTCGATACGCAGACTTTAATGCATTTAACTGCTGGCGATTCAAATTTTCTCGCGAACTAAAATAAATGCCAAAATAAAAGTCCTTTCCCCCAAATTCAGTTCTTGCCAACTCGTTAATAAGCAAAATGGTGGAATCTCTATTTATCGGTGTAAAAAACAATTTTTCCACAACCGCTCTCGAAGAAAATACCTTGATGATTTTCTCTGCCTCTACAGAGATGCTAGAACCCATTCCGAATTGAGACGCAAGAGTATTGAGGGCATCAAAACCTCCAAAACCTTTTTTGCTTTCTTCTAAAATCAATGTTGACCTAGACCTATACTTGGTTTTAGAAAAAAAACCCATCGTGGCGCCAATACTGGCAAAAGTCATCACGAAAATCAATATAAATGTTCTCCTCTTCTTGAGTAAACGCAAGAAGGTTTTCATTTTTAAATAAATGTCCAATATGTTGCTTTCTGTATTCTTCGACATCTAATTGTGCTTTAAATTTATTTACTTCGTAGCCACTCTGAGCAATAGATACAATGAAATTACTGAGGTCAACTGAGAAGTCGTTTTTGAAATAACTGCTCCCCAGTCGGTTGGTTTTTGTTCCTCCTTGGTTTTTGGCGGCTTATAAGCCACAATAATTTTATCGCCTACCTTCACTTTTGGGTAAATTTTGAACACTCCGAAATTTTTAGTGCGCTTCACTTGTCCTCCTGCAGACTCAACATAAGTCTGACTCCTTTTTGCCTTCTCTGAAAATCCACCGCCAAATTCTTTGACAAAAAAGCGTGCACTTTTACCACCAATGAATGGTGCGTAAACAGAATGCAATGAATCCACGTTTGGATATTCAATTGCACCAAACAGCGCAACAACATTTCGCGTAGCTGGTATCACCAATGAATCCCCTTCCTGCAAAATGTAATCGTACGCTTTCTTCTTTCCATCCACCATTGCCTTAAGGTTCATAATTACTGGCCTTTTATGGCCTTCTCCGTCTAAACGGTGAAGCGTTGCGGCTTCTAAAAAAGCCCACTCTGTTATTCCTCCCGCGCGCTCAAGTACACTGCTGATGCGCTCCGTTTTATTAATCAAGGAATAAGTGCCCGGATAATTTACTTCGCCAGCAATTACAATATTTTTCTGCATGTGGTAATCCGGCGTATTCCGTACGAAAACAATATCATTGGGCTGTAATTTTATCGGCGTTTCTTTACCCAACTCCAAGTCATTTGACACAGCAACTGTTTCAATGACCACGCGTGTTGGTTCGTCGGAGTCTTCCTTGGCGAAATTTGAGATTCGACTTATTTCTATCCTTCCGTTTGCTGCCTCACGCAATAAACCACCTGCCATAAAAATCAAATCTTGCACCGTCAGATCA
>CANFBW010000077.1 GCA_947444925.1 Flavobacteriales bacterium
GCAAAGGGTAAAAGCCCTTTTTAAACGACAACACACCCAATATAAATGTGAGGATATATTTTTCGGCATCCGATTTACGTTTTTCGTCAAGCAATTCGATGGTGATTTTAGCATCGCCTTCCACCCAAAACTTGGCAACATCAGGCATTCTAAACAATACCTCATTTTCGTTCGACTGCACTAAAACGCGGTCTAAACTTGTATTTTCCAAAGTATCGGGAACGGGTCCGTAAGCCAGCTCAACATCAGCCTGTTCTGTACTTTCCATCAGTTCAGGAAATTCAATATCAGTGGCAATCACAATTCCACCCGCAATGTACTTTTTCTTCATAGTGCAAACATAAGTTATCGGCTGATAAAATACAATACTCGCAAGCCTTTGCGCCGTGACCAAAACAATAATAAACTCGCCTTCAAACTATTGCGCAAATAGTTCTTCAGGCAAAACAAAAAATGTACTTTTACGCACAGTTGAAGAAAGAACACCGCTATATCACTCCCGAATTTAAAATGGTTTTGGCTATTTTGAAAAACATTTTGCATCAAAAAAATGAAGCATTGCCGCGCTTAAGCATTGACAACAAAAAAATTTTATACTACCTCGCTTCAAATAATTTGAATGCCTATGTGGCGGCAAGTGCACACCAATTTCCAGAATTGAAAGATATCAAATCCAAAATCTGGATGCAAGCCAAACGCTCTCTGCGCACCAATCTTGCGCTGCAAGTTGACCTTCTCAAAGTGATTGATTTGGCGCAAAAAAACAACATTCAACTCTTGCTCTTCAAAGGACACCCCGTTAATGAATGGATCTACGGACACAACCATTTGCGCACTTCAACCGATGTAGATGTATGCATCCCTCCCAAAGACATTCCTGTTTTTGAAAAATTACTATTGGAAAAGGGCTACATCAACGACCGACCGACCTTTAGTTTAAATGAAAAAGAGTTCGCTGTTTTTTTGAAAATTGACAATGAAAAAAGTTATTCCTCCCCAACAAAAACCAAGTTGGACGTTCATTTCAAACTCTTCAAAAATCCTTATTTATTGGTGCTTCCCGAAGACAACAGCGCTTGCATTATTGAGGATACCTATTACAATAAAAAGATTTTTCGCCTGAACGATGCTTATACTTTGCTTTACCTTATGGTGCATGGTAAAATTCACTACTGGGGAAAAATGATGTGGTTGGTCGACATTGCGAAATTGACGCAAAAACTTTCACAAGAAACATTGCAAGAGGCATTTCATCTTGCACAAAAAAACAAATTAGAACCACTTTTTCTAGCGACGCTTTCGCTGTGCAACATAGCTCTGGAAATGCCAATACCTCACCATTTTGCAGAAAAAATAAACAACAAACACGCCAAATACGTGATGCAAGGGATGGAATCTCTTTCCGGAAAACAACCTTCTAAAATCAGTCAGTGGCAGCAACGGGTTTTTATGAAAAAAGATTTTAGGTTTTTCTTTTACCAAATCAGTTTGTTTCCCTTACGAGACATGAATATTGTAAAGATTCCCTTCGCCAAACGCTTGCTTTACCCTCTTTTACGACCAATCACCTACCTGCTTTCTTAGGTATAAAAATTCACTACCTTGAATGCCATATGTCCTTCTTTACCGGTAACAATGTATTCTCCAACCCGCAACCATGCATGTGCTTTTAATGCGCCTGTGTTTTCAGGATCTTTCATCACGCCAAAATAAATGGTAGAAGCAATTCCGTAACGCTTTAAAATCCATTTTGTAGCCAAGGCCTGAACCATACATTTGCTTTCCCATGGCGTATGGTTACTTACACCAACAACCGCCGCTCGCACTTTCAACAACAAAAGCCGCTGTGTCTCCTCTACCACATCAAAACTGGCCACACCTCTTTCCCCCAATCGATCTTCATAACGCTTGTACTTCACAAACAACATTAAAAAACGAACATAAAAGCAATAAAAAAAAGAGATGAACACAAGTTTTTTAAACTCCCAATCGCCCTTTACAATATTTCGAAATATTTTAATTAGTCTCTGTATCACCATCAAATATTAAAGAAATAATTTTGTTCATTCTCTCCTTTTGTGTTGGCAAAAGTGCCAATCTTTTTTTTCCGTTTTCAACCAGTAGATTTTGCAAGTGCTCATCGGCCATCAATTGCTTAATCGCTTGTGCAACGGTCGCTGGGTTGTGCGGCTCAACGTATAGAGCAGAGTCTTCACAAATTGCACGGCAAAAATCGCGGTCACTAACAATCTGTGGAATACCTACTTTCCAGGCCTCCATATGGTTATTCGAAAAACTTTCAAGGTCACTCAGCAAAAGCAAAGCCGCTGCATTGTTGTAAACGCGCGCAATTTCTTTTTGGCGAACAGAACCCACAAAATTAAAGTAGGCCTGCACCAATGCATCATCGATATTGCTTTCTTTCAAAGCGGATTTCCAATCTTCTTCTCTCACGGTAACAACAAAGGTGACTTTGCAGTTCATGCGCTGCAACTCCTCAGCAACAGCATACAAACGCCACAAGTTTTTTTGCAACAAGGCGCCGCTCAACAGTAAAATATTTTCACTGTTTCGACGAACACTTTCTCCCGAAATATAGGCGCTGGGGGCCGGCGGAACAATGGTAATTTTATCAGCAGCAATGGGCAGCACTTTGAGCAAACGATTTTTCATGACCGCTGTCTCTGTAAAAATTACATCCGCTATTTTCAAGCGCCGTTTCCAAAAATAATTTACAATTCGAAGGCGCATCGTATATTTAAAAGAAACGTATTTCCAAAACGCACTTTCGTCATAGCAAATAGATGGATATGCCACGCCAACAATAGATTGAACGCCACGGGGATGTGGCAAGCCTGCACCAAAAAAAGTGAATATCTTAGTTATTTTTTGCTGTTTTAAAAAAACTTGAAGCTTTGTATTGTCAAAAATATAACGCAGCACTATGTTGCGCGGAACATCCAGCACTTTGCAAATCTTTGGATGCTTCCTGTATTCCTGGAAGCCACCGTGAGGCACCAGCAAATAAAAAACACGATCTCCGGTTTCCACAGTCGTGAATTCATCGAGAAAATTGTAGGCCAATTGCAAACCTCCACCCGACTTCAAGGGACTCATATCAATGAGTATTTTTTCGCTTTTCGCTCCCTTTAAATCCAAGATACTATTGTTTTATTTTTTTAAAAACCCCAACTAAAAGTGTGTTGCAATAGCGCATTGGCAGCACTTTACCCAACCAGCGGTAAAGCACATTTACCTCCCCATAATAGCGATGGTCAACCAATGCAAAGCCATATTGCCCCGCAAAACGATCAAAATCGCTGATCGTTTTGTAATTGTGCAGATAGCGCACGTATGATGGACGACCGATCAGTTTGTACAGCAATTTTTCCGCTTTGCGATGAATGGAATCTTTGTTGGGAATAGAAAAAATAAATATCCCGTCTTCATTCAACAGTTGATGCGTGTCACGCATAACGTCATCAAAGCCTTCAACGTATTCAATAACACTTGAACTAATGATAAAATCGACTTTGGCATACGCCGACAAATCACCCAAAGGCAGTTTGTCTTTTACAAAGTCTATATTATTGTTGTTGTCCGCCCCCTTCCTTTTTTTACACAATTCAAGCATGCCTTCTGAAGCATCAACACCCACTACTTTCAGGCCTTTCGAAGCGATATAAAAAGAATAACGACCGCTACCGCAACCCAAGTCGTAAGCACTCATTTTTCCTTTTGACCACTGATCGATGAGTTGTGACCAAATAGCGAAACGATTTTTAAAATCGGCTTTTTTCTCATAGCGATCGTCAAAGGCAACAGCGATGTCTGTAAAAAAATCCTCTGCCTTTTCATTGGCATTCACAGTAGTTTCAGCTTTAACAGTCATAATATCATTTTAAGAGACGACCCCGGTTAAAAATATTTTTCGGTATTTTTCAATGATCACCGCCATTGCATTTTCATTAAGTATGTGCTCGCGTGCGGCATTTCCAAATTTTTCGCGAAGCGCTGCATCGTTGATCAATGTGCGCAAAGCATCCTGAAGTTGTAAGGTATTTCGCGGTTTAATCAACAAACCATGAACACCATCCGTCACCATATCCGGAATAGATCCAACGCTTGTCACTACAGAAGGCAAGCCGCTCGACATCGCTTCCAACAAGGCATTCGGCATGCCTTCATAGTATGTTGGCAAGACAAACACATCGGCACGGGCCAAAATTTTGTACTTCTCTTCTTCGTAAATCCAACCCAACAACTGCACTGTATTTTCCAATTTTTTTTGCTTCACCAAAGCAGCAATGGCATCAAAATCTTTGCCGTGGCCACACATGGTGAGCTTGAACGACTGACCTTCGCGCATTAAATTTTCGGCAGCACCAATCAATTCAAAAACACCTTTATTGCTATCTACCCAGGCAATAAAAACAACTTCCACCACGGGATCCACCTTGTCAAGGACCGCGAAATTATATTTAGAAGTATCTATAGCATTGCACACCACTTGAAATTTTGTGGTGGCAACAAGGGGAAATTCTTTTTCAAAAGTATGTTTCCAGGTGGTACTCTGACAAATCACCACATCCACTTTGCTAAAAACCTTTGCGATAAATTCCTTTCCCTTTCCTTTAAAATCGTCAATAATCATTCCCGAACGCGGCGCAATAATCACGTATTTACCAAATGCTTTGGCGATGATGGCCATCAATCCTTTTTCTTTAAAAGAAGCGCCATGCACGGTAAAGATCAATACCTTATCAACTCTTGAAAAGATCAAGTGAAAACACAATAATCCCAAACGCAAAAAGGCTCTAAACAAGCGAATAAGAATAGAATTACTGATATTGCTATGGGCAGTAGAATCGATCTTTATCCAGTGAATAGAATCGCTTAAATTACTTTCAATTAATGTTTTTGATGCGAACATCTGCCCACCAACACCTCCCGTTTTTGACTTAGTCAAAAACGAACCAACAAAGAGAATATTTATTTTTTTTACCTTACCCACAAATTGATACTCATTAAAAAAAATCACAGCCAAACTGCAATAACCGGGGGTAAAGCTAACTATTTATTTTTTTTAATGAAAGCGACGCATCTTAGTGCACTAGGCTCTTCCTTTTTAACGCCAAAACCCTCTTCTCAATGATGATCCAGGAGAAGTAACCACAAATAATACTGGCACCCAAAACCATAAAAAGAAATTCACTTTCTCCCTGCCACCCCAAATAAAGAAAAGTATTGATCACCAACATATGGTAAATGTACACCCCATATGAAATATCGTTTCCACTTAAAAGTCGATGACTCAAAGTACGATTTGTGAATGCAAAAGAAAGTACCGTGCACATCAACAGTACATCGGCCAAAAGTTTAAAGGGTGAAGAGATCCAGTACGATGAAATATCGTTCTTCAAAAAAAGTCCAAAAACCAAGCAATATATAGCGTACAACAAAAACCAATAGATGAATTTCCCATTAAAAAACAGCGACAACTGCGGCCATTTTTTGTACAAAAAAACACCACTCAAAAAATAATAGAAATAGGGCAATATGAAAACGCTGCCAAGCTTCTGAGCCAAACTTTCTTTGACCAACAAACCTATGCCGAAATTCGCGAGAAGAGAGACTAGCATTAAGAAAAAAAGCACTATTGTCCAATTCTTTGCCGCCCTCTTCAGCATAAAAAACAAAAGGGGAACAAGTATATAAAACTGCAATTCTACGGCGATGGTCCACAAACTTCCATTCGGCGCACCCACGCCCCAAAATCTCAACGTGTCGGGCGTATAGAACTGAAAGAAAGTCCCTTGCGCCGCAATCCATTTTAAAGAATTGCCAGAAAAAAGCAAATCTGTTTTTTCAAATGGATAGGCGAACAGCAAGAGCAGGCTGGTTACCAGCAAACAAAGCCAAAGTGCGGGATACAGACGCATAATGCGGTTTCGGTAAAACAAAACGACGCTGTTTTGCTTTCTGTCGAAAGACCAGAAAATTAAAAAACCACTGACTACAAAAAATATGGGAACCCCTGGAAAATATTGAAGTACATGGTCGTTTAATGATTGTAAAAAGGCATTGTTGATTTGCAAATGCTCGAGAGCATGCGTAAAAACAACCTGTAGGGCCGCGAAAATACGAATCAAATCAAAATTATTTACAAGGGACAAAGTACCGCTTTCATCTTCTACCATTAGTGCAAAAAGGATTTAATAGGTTGTCAAGATACAGATATTTCATCAGGGCAAAAGTACATAAAAACTCACGTAGTAAACTACAGTTGATAATATTGAATAATTCTGCTATTTTTGTAGCATAAAACAAGAGTGAACTCGTCTGCCTTTTACACCTCATAAGAAAAGACTTTGTTCCCTGCCAAAGAAAAAAATAAACTATGAAATTAACAAACGCCAGAGTACTAGTCATCGGAGGATCAGGTTTTATAGGCGGATTCTTAGTGAGAGAGCTCTTAAAACATCCCGTAAAAGAAGTAATTATTTACGACAATTTTACCCGCGGAAAACACGAAAACATCGATGATTCTCTGGAAGACAGCCGATGTTATGTTTATCCGGTAGGAGGCGATGTTCGTGAAACCGATGTGTTGAATGACGCCATGAAAGGCATCGACTACGTTTTTCATTTGGCAGCAATGTGGCTCTTGCACTGCAAAGATTATCCCCGAACCGCTTTCGATGTAAATATCGCTGGTACCTATAACGTTTTAGAAGCCTGTGTTAAAAACAATGTAAAAAAATTAGTATACTCTTCATCGGCCTCAGTATACGGTGATGCCGTTCAGGTGCCCATGACAGAAGAACATCCATTCAACAACAAAAACTTTTACGGCGCTACTAAAATTGCCGGAGAAGCAATGTGTACTGCGATGAATGACCGATTCGGACTGGAAATTGTGGGACTGAGATACATGAATGTTTATGGTCCGGGACAAGATCAACATGCCGTTTACAGCGGTGTTGTACCCATCATGCTCAATAAAATTGATGCCAACGAAGCGCCCACCATCAACGGTGATGGAACACAAGCCTACGATTTTATTTATGTGGAAGATGTAGCCATCGCCAACATTGCAGCGCTTGAGAGCGATGTTAAATTGGGCTTCTACAACGTAGGCACACAAATTCAAACCACGATTAAAGAATTGTGTGACTCTATTTTACGCCTGACCCATTCTGATTTAAAAGTAACATTCAAACCTTACAGCGCCGATGATGCGCGCCGTTTGGTGCAAAACCGAATTGGTTCAGCTGAAAAAGCAAGCAATGAAATTCAATTCACCTACCAATATTCTTTAGACCAGGGATTAAACAAATTGATTCAGTGGAGAAAAGACAAAGGAATCACCAAGGGAATTAAAGAAAAAGCAGGATTAGTATAATTATGGAAAAAAGAAATATCTACATTTCACAACCCGTACTGGGCGAAGAAGAATGGCAAGCTTGCAGAGAACCGCTGTTCAGCGGATGGGTAACGCAGGGTCCAAAAGTAAAAGCCTTCGAACAACGCTTTGCACAAATACACGGTGTTAAACACGCCTTCGCAGTAACCAGCTGCACCACCGGCTTACATTTGGCATTGGAAGCACTGGGTATCGGTCCGGGAGACGACGTATTGGTTCCCGCTTTTACCTGGGTAGCAACGGCAAATGCAGTGTTGTATGTTGGTGCAAATCCAATTTTAGTAGACATCGAAATTCCTTCTTTCAATATTTCCATTGAAGATTTCAAAAGAAAATTAACGCCGAAAACAAAAGCGGTAATTCCTGTGCATCTTTTTGGTTTGTGCGCCGACATCGACGCCATCAAAAAAATTGCACCCGAAATTAAAATTGTAGAAGATGCTGCTTGTGCTGCAGGCGCTAAGTACAATGGCAAATACGCAGGAAATTTGGGCGACATCGCAAGTTTCTCTTTTCACCCGCGCAAATCCATCACTACAGGCGAAGGCGGAATGGTGACGACCAACGACGATGCCCTTGCCGAACGCATGGACAAGTTGAGAAACCACGGCGCTGAAATTTCTGAAGAACAAAGACACCATGGTCCAAAACCCTACATCCTGCCCGATTTCAACATGATGGGATTTAACTTCCGCATGACCGATTTACAAGGCGCTGTAGGTTTGGTACAAATTGAAAAACTACAGGGATTCATTGAAGAAAGAGAAAAATGGGCCCTCTACTACACCGAAGCATTGAAAGACATCAAATGGTTTCAAATGCCAATCATTCCTAAAGCATACAAACACGGCTGGCAATCATTTGCTTGCTTCATTGACGAAAAAACATCGCCTTTGTCGAGAAATGAAATCATGGAAAAATTGCAGGAAATGGGCATCAGCACGCGTCCCGGAACCCACGCCATTCACATGTTGAATTTCTACAAAGACAAATATGGTTTCAAAGCACAGGACTTCCCCAACGCTCAGTTGGCGAACGACCAATCGATCGCTATTCCTTTACACAACAGAATGGTGAAAGAAGATTACGACTACGTGATTGCAGCTTTAAAATCATTTTAATTCTCAAAGTACTATATGTGTGGAATAACGGGTGTATATAACTTAGACAAAAAACCGGTAAGCGCTGGCTTGCTAAAGGTAATGACTGATGTTATTGCGCATCGTGGACCCGATGGTGAAGGCGTTTTTATTGATGAGAACATTGGATTGGGTCACCGCCGTTTAGCGATTTTAGATGTCAACCCGAGGTCGAACCAACCCATGCCGTCAAAAAACAACGACTGGGTCATTGTCTTCAACGGTTGTATTTACAATTTTCAAAAACTGAAATTAGACCTTCGCGCCAAAGGTCATGAATTTCACACCACCTCCGACACCGAAGTCATTGCCGAAGGTTTGGCCAGTGAAGGCGTATCCTTTGTTGAAAAAATGAATGGCATGTTCGCCATTGCAGCCTATCAAAAATCTACCAAAACAATGTATTTGTGCCGCGACAGATACGGCGTAAAACCTTTGTATTATTGGTTCAACGGACAAACATTAATCTTTGGTTCAGAAATAAAATCGATATTGAAACACCCTGCGGTGAAGGTTGAATTGGATTTAGAATCACTAAATGAATATTTTACCTTTCAAAATCTTTTCAAATACAATACTTTTTTTAAAAGTATTAAAATGGTGCCGCCTGCGAACACTTTGAAAATCGACTTGAAAACCACACAGATAGTGCACAACAGCTGGTGGGATTTCAATTTCAACGACGCCGATGAAAGCATGACCTTTGAAGAATCCAAAGAAGAAACCAAACGATTGATGGAGCAAGCGGTAACCAATCAAATGGTGTCGGATGTTCCGGTGGGAAGTTACCTGTCGGGAGGTATGGATTCGGGCTCAATGACCTCTTTAGCTTCGCGCCACGTAAAGCGACTGACCACTTTCACGTGCGGCTTCGACATGTCGGAAGTGCTTGGCTACGAAGCAAACTACGACGAAAGAAGAGATGCCGAAATGATGGCCAACTTCTTCAAAACAGAACACTACGAACAAGTTATGAATGCTGGAGATATACGATGGTCGTTGCCTCGTTTGGTATACCACCTCGAAGATCCGAAAGTGGGCATGAGCTATCCCAACTATTACATCAGCCGTTTGGCTTCAAAATTTGTAAAAGTATGTTTACAGGGAACTGGCGGCGATGAATTGTTTGGCGGCTATCCATGGCGCTACTACCGCGTTTTCCGCTCTTTGAACAGAAATGAATTTTTCGACCAGTACTACGATTTTTGGCAAAGGCTGGTACCACAAGACGAAAAGAAAATCTTGTTTCAGGACAAAGTATTGAGTAAAGTTGATTTGGATCAGCCCCGAAAATCTTTTGAAGGCGTATTTACTTTCAACGACAAATTGCGCTACGACACGCCCGAAGCGCACATCAACAACTCCCTGTATTTCGAAATAAAAACCTTTTTGCCCGGATTGCTTTTGGTAGGTGATAAATTATCAATGGCCAACGGACTCGAAGAAAGATTTCCTTTTTTAGACAATGACCTGGTTGATTTTGCGCAAAAAATTCCAGTACGCTACAAATTGGGGAATTTAGAAAACATGCTCAAAATCAACGAAAACGACTACCGCGACAAAAGAAAAATGTACACTGAATTTGATGACGGTAAAAATATTTTGCGCAAAGCGATGCTCGATTTTTTACCTGAAAAAATCATCAACAGAAAAAAACAAGGCTTCTCTGCGCCCGATGAATCATGGTACAGAGGAGAAAACGCAGCGTATGTGAAGGAATTACTTTTAGACAAAGACAC